>NZ_RZPG01000023.1:0-116103 GCF_004022765.1 Mesorhizobium sp. M6A.T.Cr.TU.014.01.1.1 | reverse complement strand
AATCGTCTCATCCGACGCCGCCAGACCGTCCGCCAGACTCAACTGACCCAAAACACGATCCGCCATCCCGAATCTCCCTGCTCCAACCTTCACCACAGAATCACCGTTCGGCTTCTGTGCAAAGGTCTCACAAGGGGAGAAGGGAAGCACGCCGGCGTCAGTCCGGGATCACCGCTGTCGCCTGGATTTCCACCTTGGCGCGATCCTCGACCAGCGCCATGACTTGCATGGCGGCCATGGCCGGAAAATGCCGGCCGATGACCTCGCGATAGGCCTCACCGATCCCTTTGAGGTTGGCCAGATACTCGGCCTTATCGGTAAAGTACCAGGTCATCGAGGTGATATGCTCAGGCATGGCGCCAGCCTCGGCGAGCACGGCGACGATGTTGGCAAGCGTCTGGCGCACCTGGCCGACAAAATCATCGGTTTCGAATTGGCCTTGCCCGGTCCAGCCGACCTGGCCGCCGATGAAGATCATCTGCCCGCGCGCGGCGACGCCATTGGCGTACCCAACAGGTTTCGCCCAGCCTTCCGGCTGCAGGATGGTGTGCATATCAAGCCTCCCGATACTCAAATCCGGTCGCAATGTTCAAAATCGAACCAGTCTAATTCGCAATTATCCGTCCCAGTTCGGCCTCAGGCCGCTCCCATCACTTGCCTGGCTATGACCACCTTCTGCACGTCGGACGCGCCCTCATAGATGCGCAGCGCGCGGATCTCGCGATACAGGCTTTCGATGATGTGGCCCTTGCGGACGCCATCGCCGCCATGCAGCTGCACGGCCTTGTCGATCACCTCTTGCGCCTTGTCGGTGGCGAACAGCTTGGCCATCGCCGCTTCGCGGGTGACACGGGCGGCGCCCATGTCCTTGGTCCAGGCGGCGCGGTAGACCAGCAAGGCGGCGGCATCGACATCCAGCGCCATGTCGGCGATGTGACCCTGCACCATTTGCAGCTCGACCATCGCAGCGCCGAACAGTTTGCGCTCGGCCACTCTTTTGATGCTTTCGTCCAGCGCGCGCCGGGCAAAGCCGAGTGCCGCCGCGCCGACCGTCGAGCGGAACACGTCGAGCACCGACATGGCGATGCGGAAACCGTCGCCTGGCTTGCCGATCAATGCCGAGGCCGGAACGCGGACATTGTCGAAGGACAATCGTGCCAGCGGATGCGGCGCGATCACCTCCAGCCGTTCGGCGATGGTTAGGCCCTTGATGTCTGCAGGCACGATGAACGCCGAAAGGCCCTTGGCGCCGGGCGCCTCGCCGGTGCGGGCAAAAACGACGTAGAGATCGGCAATGCCACCATTGGAGATCCAGGTCTTTTCACCCGACAGCACATAGTCGTCGCCGTCGTGCGTGGCCGTCATCTCCATATTGGCGACATCAGATCCGGAGCGCGGTTCCGATAGCGCAAAGGCGGAAATTGTTTTGCCAGCACGTGTCTTCGCCAGCCAGCGCTGCTGCTCGGGCGTGCCGAACAGGCTAAGCGCGCCGGTGCCGAGCCCTTGCATGGCGAAGGCAAAGTCGGCCAGCCCGTCATGCCGGGCCAGCGTCTCGCGTGTGATGCACAGCGCGCGAACGTCGAGCGGTCCGGGATTGTCCGTGTCGAGCGCCGTCGGCTCCAGCCAGCCGTCGTTGCCGAGCTTCGCCACCAGCTCGCGGCAGGCGGCGTCGACATCGTCATGCGCGACCGGCAGGTTTTTTCCGCACCAGGCATCCAGCCGCTCGGCCAGCTCGCGGTGTCGGTTCTCGAAGAACGGCCAATTGAGGAAGGACCGGTCAGGCATTTCTGCCTCCACTGTGCTTCGGGCCTTGCACTCCACGGCGCCCCCCTCTGTCCTGCCGGACATCTCCCCCACGAGGGGGGAGATTGGACGTCACCACTGCTTTCGCCAATCGCCGGCATTGCAGGAGAAGCGCTGCAGGTGGAGCTGCCAATCTCCCCCCAAGTGGGGGAGATGGCCGGCAGGCCAGAGGGGGGCGCTGTCCCGCCAACGTGTCCATTTTGATTAAAGAAAACATCCTCAATTGCCCTCGAACACCGGCTTCTGCTTGCCAACAAAAGCCTCGTACGCCCGCTTGAAATCGCCGGTCTGCATGCAGATCGCCTGCGCCTGCGCTTCCGTTTCGATCGCCTGGTCGAGACCCATCGACCACTCCTGGTTCAACTGCGTCTTGGTAATGCCGTGGGCGAAGGTCGGGCCGGAGGCGATGCGCGCGGCCATGTCGAGTGCTTCGGCCTCAAGCGCTGCGGCATCGACCAGCCGATTGAAGAAACCCCAGCGCTCGCCTTCCTCAGCACTCATCGTGCGGCCGGTGTAGAGCAGCTCGGCGGCGCGGCCCTGGCCGATGATGCGCGGCAGGATCGCGCAGGCGCCCATGTCGCAGCCGGCAAGACCGACGCGGGTGAACAGGAACGCCGTCTTGGCTTCCGGCGTGGCGATGCGGATATCGGACGCCATGGCGATGATGGCGCCGGCGCCCACCGCCACGCCGTCGACCGCCGCAATGATCGGTTTGCCGCAATTCAGCATCGCCTTGACGAAATCGCCGGTCATTCGGGTGAAGGCGAGCAACTCCTTCATGTCCATCTTGACCAGCGGGCCGATGATGTCGTGAACATCGCCGCCGGAGCAGAAATTGCCGCCATTGGGCAGGAACACCACCGCATCGACATCGTCGGCATAGACGAGGTCGCGAAAGATATCGCGCAGCTCGGCATAGCTTTCGAAGGTCAGCGGGTTCTTGCGCTCCGGCCGGTCGAGCCGGATCTTTGCGATCTTGCCTTCGACCTGCCAGAGGAAATGCTTCGGCTTGCGGCCGGCCATTTTTGTCATTCCCGTCCCTCCCAATTGCTGCGGAAGGAATTCAGCATGCCGGTTAGCCGGCGCGCCTCGTCCTCGCTCACATTGCCCAGCAGCTCGCCGATCCAGCTCTCATGTGCGGCGGCGATCACGGCGAAAGCCTTCGATCCTTCCTCCGTCAGCCGCACCATCGAGGTGCGGCGGTCGCCATTGCGTCGGGCGCGGGCGACCAGCCCTTCCGAAACCAGACGGTCGACGATGCCAGTCACATTGCCGTTGGACACCAGCAGGAAGCGCGACAGGTCGCTCATCAGCATGCCTTCCGGCACGCGGTAGAGTGCGGCCATCACGTCGAAGCGCGGCAGCGTCGTGTTGAACTCTTGCCGCAGGCGCTCGCGCAGCTCGGCCTCGATGCTGCGTGAGGCGCGCAGCAGCCGCACCCACAGGCGCAGGCGGTCCTTGCCGGGTCCGGACGGCGCGGGCAGGGGACCGGCTACCATGTCTCGCCTCCCGAGATCGAGATCGTCTGGCCGGTGATCGATTGGGCCGCATCGCCGCACAGCCACAGCACCGCGGCTGCAACCTCTTCCGGCTGGATGAAGCGGCCTTGCGGGTTTGTCGAGGCAAGGCTCGTCCTTGCTTCTTCGGCCGAGCGGCCGGTCTTTTCGACGATGCGCTGGATGGATTCCTCGAGCATCTCGGTTTCGATGAAGCCCGGGCAGACGGCGTTGACCGTCACGCCGGATTTGACGGTCTCGACCGCCAGCGCCCGCATCAGGCCGACGACACCATGCTTGGCGGCAACGTAAGCGGCGACATACGGATAGCCCTTTAGCCCGGCCGTCGACGCGACGAATATGACACGGCCTGATTTCCGCGCGGCCATGCCGGCCAGCGCCGGTTTCACCGTCAGGAACGCGCCGGTCAGGTTGACATCGAGCGTGCGCTGCCAGTCCGCGAGCGAGGTCCGCTGTGCCGGGGCGCTGCCGGACATGCCGGCATTGGCGACGACGATATCGATCGGCCCGCGCGCCGCCTCGGCCTGACTGTAGAGCGACGCCATTGCCGCCTCATTGGTGACATCGGCAGCGATGCCGAAGATGCGATCGCTTTGCCTGGCGACCTCGGCAAGTGCCGCCTCGCGCCGGCCGCAGATGGTCACGTCTATGCCGGCGCCGGCCAGCGCCAGCGCGATGGCGCGGCCCACGCCGGAGCCGCCGCCGGTGACCAGCGCGTGCCGCATTGTTATCGTCGCGGTGCTCATACTTTCAGCCCCGCTGCCGCATCGCGTTCGGCCAGCCGGTAGATCTGGTCGCGGCCCGGCAGATAGGGATCCGGCCATTTGACGCCGGGATCACCGAGCGTCACGGCCGCATGCAGCGTCCAGTAGGGATCGGCGAGATGCGGCCTTGCCATCGCGACGAGATCGGCGCGGCCGGCCATCAGGATCGAATTGACGTGGTCCGGCTCATAGATGTTGCCGACCGCCATGGTCGCCATGCCGACCTCGTTGCGGATGCGATCGGAAAACGGCGTCTGGAACATGCGCCCATACACCGGTCTTGCATCGGCCGAAGTCTGGCCGGCCGACACGTCGCAGATGTCGACGCCGGCCTCATGCAGCAGCCGTGCGATCTCGACTGCATCGGCCGGCGTCACGCCTTCGATGCCGACCCAGTCATTGGCCGAGATGCGCATTGAAACAGGTTTTTCGGCGGGCCACGCGGCCCGCACCGCATGGAAGACTTGGAGCGGATAGCGCATGCGGTTTTCGAGCGAGCCGCCATAGGCGTCCGTGCGCCGGTTGGTCAGCGGCGTGATGAAGGAGGACAGGAGATAGCCGTGCGCAGCATGGATTTCGAGCATATCGAAGCCGCAGCGCGCCGCCATCTCGGCCGAAGCGACGAATTGATCGCGCACCCTGTCCATGTCGGCGCGGTCCATCGCCTTCGGCACCTGATTCTCAGGCGACCATGCTATCGCTGATGCCGCCATCACAGGCCAGTTGCCTGATGTCAGTGGCACGTCGGTTCCTTGCCAGCCGAGCCGGGTCGAGCCCTTGGCGCCGGAATGGCCGATCTGCGCGCAGATTTTAGCCTCGGTCTCGGTATGGACGAAATCGACCAGCCGTTTCCAGGCGACCTCATGATCGGGTGCGTAGAACCCGGGACAGCCAGGCGTGATGCGGCCTTCCGGGCTGACGCAGGTCATCTCGATATAGACGAGGCCGGCGCCGCCCTTCGCCCGTTCGGCATAATGGGCGAAGTGCCAGTCGGTCGGGCAGCCGTCGACGGCCTTGTACTGCGCCATCGGCGAGACAACGATGCGGTTCTGCAGCGCCATGTCGCGCAGCCGGAACGGCGCGAACATCGGCGCGCGACGAAGACTGTTGCCGCCGGCGCCGGCCTGGCGCTGGAACCATTCTTCCGCGCCGGCCAGCCACTCGGCATCGCGCAGCCGCAGATTCTCGTGGCTGATGCGCTGCGAGCGGGTCAGCAGCGAATAATTGAATTGCACCGGATCGAGGCCGAGATAGCGTTCGACCTCCTCGAACCATTCGAGCGAATTGCGCGCTGCCGACTGCAGCTTCAGCACTTCGGTGCGGCGGGCGTCTTCATATTTGCGGAACGCCGCCTCGAGGTCGGGCTCGGACTCGACATAGTCGGCCAGCGCCGCAGCACTTTCCAGCGCCAGCTTGGTGCCGGAGCCGATCGAGAAATGCGCTGATGCCGCCGCGTCGCCCATCAGCGCCAGATTCTTGTAGGACCAGCGTTCGCACAGCACGCGCGGGAAATTGATCCAGGCCGAACCTCTGATGTGATTGGCATTGGTCATCAGCGCGTGGCCGCCGAGATGCCTGGCGAAGATCCGTTCGCAGACGGCGATCGATTCTTGCTGTGACATCGCGCCAAAGCCGAAGCGCTCCCAGGTCTGCTCGTTGCATTCGACGATGAAGGTCGCGGTTTCACTGTCGAACTGGTAGGCATGCGCCCATACCCAGCCATGCTCCGTCTTCTCGAAGACGAAGGTGAAGGCGTCGTCGAACTTCTGCTGCGTGCCGAGCCAGACGAACTTGCATTTGCGGGTGTCGATATCTGGCTTGAACACGTCGACGAATGCGCCCCGTACCTTCGAATTCAGGCCGTCGGCGGCGACAACCAGATCGTGGCTCTCCATATAGGGCTTGGGGTCGGCGATATCGGTCTCGAAGACCAGCTTCACGCCAAGCTCACGCGCCCGCCGCTGCAGCAGGACGAGCAGCCGCTTGCGGCCGATGCCGCAGAAGCCGTGGCCGGTCGAGACCGTGCGCACCCCGTCATGAATGACGGCGATGTCGTCCCAATAGGCGAAATGTTTTTTGATCCATACGGCGCTGACCGGATCGTTCCTGGTCAGATTGTCGAGCGTTTCGGCCGACAGCACGACGCCCCAGCCGAATGTGTCGTCGGCGCGGTTGCGCTCGAACACTGTCACCTCGTGCGCGGCGTCCCTGAGCTTCATCGAGATGGCAAAGTAGAGGCCGGCTGGTCCGCCGCCGAGAACCGCAACCTTCATTCGTGCGATCTCCTCTTCGCTTATTATTCGTCAGTATCGCGCCTGAAATAAATTATTTCAAGCTTGAAGTTTCATAATTGAAGCGATCTGCCTCGGATGCCCATGGCCTGCCTGCGGGTCAGACCCGCAAGCACGCGCTTGCCCGGATTATTTTTCCGGGCTCTTCGGGCTCCACAGCACCGTCTCCGCGTCCTTTTCATAGGCCATGCCGTTGGGATAGCTGATCGCTTCCAGTTGCAGGCCCCAGGGCGCCTGGAAATAGAGGATGGTCTGGCCGGCAGCCGGCCCTTCGGTAACCGGCAGCGGGCCCATCCGCGTCTTCACGCCCTTTTCATCGAGATAGGCTTTCGCGGCAGCGATATCGTCGACATAGAAGGCGATGTGGAAGCCGCCAATGTCGCTGTTGCGGGCCTGCAGGTCCCTCTGGTCGGGCGCGGTGTATTTGAACAGCTCGATATTCGAGCCGTAGCCGCAGCGGACCAGGGTGATCTCCTCGATCACCGCCTTGGGGTCGACGCCCAGCAGATCCTGCATGAACGTGCCCTTGTCGTCGGCGAACGGGCCGAAGGACATCGCCTTCTTGCAGCCGACGACCTCGGTGAAGAAGTCGACGGCCTGCTTCATGTCGGGCACCGTAACCCCGGTGTGATCGTGCCCGCGCATGCCGGGAATGGTGCCGGCGGAAGCAGTGCCGATGCTGGCCAGGACGGCGGTCGCAAGCGTTGCGTTTCGGATAGCATTCCTCATGTCAGTCATCCTTCTCGCGGGACGTGGGTGGCTTGCCGGGCGCACGTCCGAGGCCCGCTCTTCGACGTGCGAATGAGATTTGCTTCATACCGGCACCTTAGCGGTGGGCAGCAGCCAGCCGTCATCGATCTCGGGCAGCGGGATGGCTGATATCAGGTCGCGTGTGTAGGCCTGCCGCGGCTTCTCGAACAAAGCGTCGGTGGCGCTTGCCTCGACGATCACGCCTTCGCGCATGACGATCACTTGCCGGCAAAGCCGCCGGATCACCGACAGATCGTGGCTGATGAAGGCGACCGTCAGGCCCATTTCGGCGGCCAGCTTTTCCAGCAACGTCAGGATCTGTGCCTGGGTCGATACGTCGAGACCGGAGACGATCTCGTCGGCCAGCACGAATTTCGGCGACAGCGCGAGCGCCCGGGCAATGCCGACGCGCTGGCGCTGGCCGCCCGACAGTTCGTGACGGTAGCGGCTGGCGAAGCTTTGCGGCAGGCCGACGCGCTGCAATGCCTCCGCGACACGCCCCTTGAGATTGTCGCCAAACCCGTTTTGCCTGAGCGGTGCGGCGATGATGCTGGCAATGGTGCGGCGCGGATTGAGCGACGACATCGGATCCTGGAAGATCATCTGCAGATTGCGGCGCAGCGGCCTGAGCTCGGCCTCCGGCAGATGCGTGATGTCGCGGCCGTCGAA
This sequence comes from Mesorhizobium sp. M6A.T.Cr.TU.014.01.1.1, assembly GCF_004022765.1. Taxonomy (NCBI): domain Bacteria; kingdom Pseudomonadati; phylum Pseudomonadota; class Alphaproteobacteria; order Hyphomicrobiales; family Phyllobacteriaceae; genus Mesorhizobium; species Mesorhizobium sp. M6A.T.Cr.TU.014.01.1.1. Next base: position 108,309 of record NZ_RZPG01000023.1, on the reverse strand, counting down.
GGTGATGCTGCCGGCGCTGGGCTCCAGCAGGCGTACGAGGGCGCGGCCGAGCGTCGACTTGCCCGATCCGGATTCACCGACGATGCCGGTCACCGACCCCTTTGGCAGGTCGAAATCCAGACCTTTCAGGATTTCGGCCAGCGGCGCGCGGCCGATCAGCGGCTTGCGCGTCATGTCGGGTAGCGCGACCTTCAGGCCGCGGACGGAAAACAGCGGCTCAGCCATGCGGGCGCCTCCAGGCCTGGTCGGCGGCGGCGATCTCCGCGGCCAGCCCGGCCAATACCGCGTCGTCCACCGGTCTCAGAGAGGCGAACGGGTCGGTGTAGCGCGGTGTCGCCGCCATCAGCGCTCGCGTGTAGGGGTGCTGCGGAGCTGCGAACAGCGCCGCCGTCTCGGCCTCCTCCACCACCTTGCCGGCATAGAGCACCGATACTTTCTGGCTGATCTTGGCGACGACGCCGAGATCATGGGTGACGAACAGGATCGCCGTGCCGTGCTCGCGCTGCAACTGCGCGATCAGGCGCAGGATCTGCTTCTGCACGGTCACGTCGAGCGCCGTTGTCGGCTCGTCGGCGACGATCAGCCTTGGCTCGGCGGCGAAGGCGGCGGCGATCAGCACGCGCTGGCGCATGCCGCCGGAAAGCTCGTGCGGATAGCATTTGAGGACGCGGTCCGGGTCGCGGATCTGCACCTCGTCGAGCAACTGGCGGGTGCGGGCGTCGGCTCTCTGTCCGCTCCAGCCGAGGATGCGCACCAGCCGGTCGGTCATCTGCGGACCGATGCGGCGCGACGGGTTGAGCGCGGTCAGCGGATCCTGCGGGATCAGCGCGGTGCGGGCGCCGATCAAGGTGCGCCTCGCCTTTGGCTGAAGCCGGCCGAGATCTTCACCTTCGAGCAGCATGTCGCCCTCGACGATGCGAACGCTCAGTGGCAGAACGCCGAGCACCGCCTTGCCGATCATCGTCTTGCCGGCGCCGCTCTCGCCGACCAGCGCGCGAACCTCGCCGGGTTGGACCGAGAGCGAGACCGAGCGCAGCACGCGGGCGCCATTCGGCAGCACGGCGCTGAGGTTACTGATATCGAGGCAAACGCTCGCGCTCATCGCAGCACCGGATCGAAGCGTGCCTTGAGACCCTCGCCGAACTGGCTGAACGACAACACCGTCAGGATCAGAGTGACCAGCGGAAACACCAGCACCCACCAGGCCTGATGGATCGACAGCCGGCCTTCGGCGATGATGCCGCCCCAGGTCGGGTCGTCGGTCGAGATCGACAGATTGACGAAGGACAGGATCGCCTCGACGATGACGGCGATGCCCATTTCCAGTGACAGCAGCGCGACGATCGACGGCACCACATTGGGCAGCACTTCGCGCAGCATGATACCGATGCGGCCGTAGCCGGCGATGCGGGCGTTCTCGACATAATCCATGCGCGCCTGGCCCATGGTCTCGGCGCGGATCACCCGGCAGAAGCGCGTCCAGTCGATGACCGCGATGGCGATGATGACCGAGCTCAGGCCTGTGCCGAGCACGGCAACCAAAAGGATGGCAAACAACACCGGCGGGAACGCCATCCAGACGTCGACGATGCGCGAGATGATGCGGTCGGCCCAGCCGCCGAAATAGCCGGCGACAAGCCCGAGCGTCGAGCCGACCAGACAGGCGGCCAAGGCTGCCGCGAAGGCAACGACGAAGGCGATGCGGGCGCCGAAGATCAGCCGCGACAGGAGATCGCGGCCGAGGCTGTCGGTGCCGAGCCAGAAGCCGGGCTCCGCGCCGCTCATCCAGAAGGGCGGCAGGCGCTCGAACATCAGGTCCTGCGCCAGCGGGTCCTGCGGCGCGACCAGCGGCGCGAAGATCGCCGCCAGCAGCGCCAGCAGCAGCCAGCCGCCGGACAGCCACAGCCTTGCGCCCGAGCCATGTCTGGAGATGCGGCCGTCATCCATGGCGCAGCCTCGGATTGAGCAGCGCATACATCATGTCCACGGTGAGGTTGATCAGCACGAACAGCAGCGCGAAGACCAGCACGATGCCCTGGATCAGCGGCAGGTCGCGGTTGATGACGGCGTCGATCGCCATGTTGCCGAGACCCTCATAGGAAAACAGCCGCTCGACGATGACGGTGCCGCCGATCAGGAAGGTGAACTGCACGCCGATCAGAGTGAGCGTCGGCAGCGCGGCATTCTTCAGCGCCTCACGCAAAATAACCTGCGTTTCCGAAAAGCCCTTGACCCGCGCCAGCACGACATAGTCGAGATCGAGCACTTCCTTCAGCGATTGCTTCAGCAGCTGCGAGATGATCGCGGCCAGCGGCAACGCCAGGGCCACGGCCGGCATCAGCATGTGCCCGAGCAGGTCCTTGGTCAGGTCGAAGCGCAGCCGCGCAATGCTTTCGAACAGATAGAACTGGGTGACGAAGGGAAGGTCGAGCTGCGGCGAAACCCGGCCGGAAATGTCGAAGAGAGGCACCAGCACGCCGAACAAAAGGATCAGCACCAGGCCCCACAAAAAATCGGGAATGGAAAGGGCTGCACCGCTGGCGATGTCGATGCCGGCCTCGACTGCGGTGCCGCGTTCCCGCGCGCCAAGGATCGCCGTCGTGCCGCCGATCGCCAGCGCCATCAAAAGAGCGACGATAGCGAGCTCCAGTGTCGCCGGCAGCCGGTTGAAGACCAGCCCCAGCACGTCTTGCCTAAGCGAGATCGAGGTGCCGAAATCGCCTCTGACAACGCCGGACAGCCAGATGAAGAACTGCTCGACGATGGTCTTGTCGAGCCCATAGAGCGCACGCAACCGGGCGATGTCGGCATCGGTGGCGCCGGGCGGCAGCATCATCGCGATCGGGTCGCCGGGCGCGACGCGAATGACGACGAAAACCACGACGGCGACGCCGAACAGCGTGATCGCCATCGTCAGAAGACGGATCAGGAATCTTTGCAGCAGCATGGTCGCCCGTATGCCTGCGGAAAGGGCGCGCCATCGACGGCGATGGCGCGCTTGGACGCTATGCCGATCTCACGCCGGGGTCATCAGCGCCGGCAACAGCGCGCCGGATATATGCTGCACGACATTGACGCCCTTGGCATGCACGATCGGCTGCGCATACTGGATCAGTGGCAGCACATAGGCCTGTTCGGCGATGTACTTGTCGACAGCCTTCCAGCCGCCGATGCGCTTGGCCTCGTCCTTCTCACCCCATAGCGGGTTGATCATGTCGATCAGATCCTGGCTGTCCCACACCGAATGCGGGCTCGGGCCATAGGTGGCAAAGCCGGTCGACGTCGTCGGATCGCCGATCGCGTTGCCCCAATTGTAGAAGGCCGCCGGCGTCAGCTTGTCGGCGGCGCGCAGCTCGTAGTGCTTGGCGATCTCGTAGACCTCGATCGTCGCCTCGATGCCGACCTTGCGCCACATGCCGACGATCGCCTGGATCATCTCGTAGTCTTTAGGCTTGAAGCCTTTGGTCGTCTGTATCGAGAATTTGACCGGCTTTTCCGGCGAATAGCCGGAGGCGGCCAGCAATTCCTTGGCTTTTTCCGGATTGTGCTCGACCTTGACCGACGCATCATAGGCTGCGTATTCCGGCGTCTCCAGCGTATCGATAGGCTGGCCGTAGCCGCGCAGCAGCCGATCCACGAGCAGCTTCTTGTCGACCGCCATGACGGCAGCCTGGCGGACGTTCTTGTCCAGCATCACGTCGATGTCGTTGAAGAAGATCATGCCGATGTCGGAAACATTCTTGCACGAGCCGGCAAGCCCGTCCTTGGCGATCAGGCGGTCATATTCCTCATAGGGGATTTCGAGCGTTACTTGCGAGGAACCGGACTCGATTTCGGCAACGCGGCTCGCCGCATCGGTGACGAACTTGATCGTCACATTCTCAAAGGCCGGCTTGCCGCCCCAATAGTTCGGATTGGCCTTCAGCCGCAGGAAGGCGTTACGCTCGAATTTGTCGACCATATAGGGGCCGGTGCCGATCGGGGCCTTTTCGAAGCCCTCGGCGCCGACCTTCTCATAATAGGCCTTCGGCATGATGTAGCCGGTCAGGAACGACATCCACTTGAAATAGACGGGGTCGAACTGCACCACGTCGCCGGTGATCTTGTTGCCGTCGATCTTGAAGTTGTTGACGTTCTTCCAGACGAACTGGATCGGGTTGCCGGTCTTTTCGTCGCCCGCCCGCTGCAGCGACCAGACCACGTCGTCGGCCGTGAACGGCGAGCCGTCATGCCAGGTGACGCCGTCGCGCACCGTCATCATGATCTTCGTGCGGTCGTCGTTCCAGCCCCATTCGGTCAGCAGGCCCGGCGCGAAGGACAGGTCCGGCTTCTGCGGAATGAACTGGTCGAACACCGACTGGTAGAGGCCCTGGATCGTCGGGTTGACCGCCGAAGGCCCGGTGGTCGGGTCCCAGGACGGCAGGTTGACGTTGTAGGCGATGGTCAGTTCGCCGGCTGCCTTGGCCATTTGCGGCAGGCCGATAACGGTGGCGCCAAGTGCTGCTGCGCCATATCCAAGCAATTCTCGTCTGTTGATTGTCATGGTCGTTCCCCTGTTGGTTTTCTGTGCGCGGTGTCGTTGTCGTTCAGTGGGTTCAGGCTCCTTGGGCAACCGCGCATTGCCTCTCCTTCACCCGCAAGTGTTTTGAATTCTACCTCCCGCCAAGCTGTTGGGCGAGCATATAGCCCGAGGCCGCACCTGTGCCGGCACCCGGCCATGTTGCAGCGCCTGTGAGATGCAAATTCCCGACCGGCGTTTTCCAGCCGGCATAACCGCGCGCCGGGCGAAACAGGAAATTCTGCGCCAGATGGTGGCTGCCGCAGATCTGGTCGCCGCCGACGAGGTTGGGGTTCTCGCGTTCGAGGTCGAGGGGCGAGAACACGGCGCGGCCGAGGATCTTCCGGCGAAGACCGGGCGCATAGGTCTCGATGATGTCGAGAACGCGCTCGGCGTAGCGTTCCTTGACCTCATCCCAGTGAGCCGGCGCGATTGTGCCCGCCGCATCGCCTGACATTTCGGCGGGCAGCATGCGCACCTGCACCCACAGAACATGCTTGCCTTCCGGCGCCCGCGACGGATCGACCGCAGTCGGCTGGCCGACGACCAGCACCGGCTCGTCCGGCAGCATGCCGGACATAGCCTGCTGGTAGGTCCGCGACATGGCGTCGAGCGACGGCGACAGATGGATGTAGGCGAATTGCCGAAGCTCGGCGCCGGCGCGCCAATCCGGCAGATCGTCCAGCGCCAGATGGATCATCATCGTGCCCGGCGCATGGCGGAATTTTTTCATCGCCGCGTCGAAACTGGCGTCGCCGGAACCATCAGGCAGCAGTCTGCCGGGCAACGCCCCTGGTGCAACCCCGGCGACGACCGCCTTGGTGGCAGTGTGGGTCTCGCCGGAGGCAAGCCGCACGCCGGTCGCCTTGCCGGCGGAAACCGTGATTTCGGCCACCTCAGCCCCGGTGATAATCTGGCCGCCGGCAGCGGTTACCATGCCCGACAGGGCGCGGATGATGGTGTCGGCGCCGCCCTTGCCGAGCACCATGCCGAAGCACTGGTTGGCCATCGATTCGAGGTAGGGGAACACCGCGCCGCCGGCGATGTCGGGGGCGAAGTCGAGATGCATGCCCCAGGCGGCGAGCGTCGCCCTGACATGCGGGGTCTCGAAATTCTCCTCGAGCCACGCGCGCGGCGACGACAGCAGCAGGCGACCGGTGTCGAGCGTGCCGGCAAAGCCCTTCCTGCGCCACAGGTTCCATGCAGTGCCGGCCAGCGCCCGCCCGCTCATCGGCGCTCCTAGCAGCCGGAACAGATGCTCGGCCTCCGCCGGGAAGGCGTCAACCAGCCGGCGCCAGGTGGCGGCGTCGGCTTGCGAAAATCCGGCGAGGCGCGACGCGGTCTTCTCCAGGTCGTGGCTGACACCGAACCAGCGTCCGTCGGGAAAGGCGCTGGCAAAGCAGTCGGCGACCGGCGCAAATTCCAGCCCGTGTTTTTTCAATTCATTTGCATATTTCTTGTGAAAGGCCGAGCCGGCGAACAGGCTCAGATTCATCGCGCCGAAATCGTGCCGGAAGCCGGGAAGCGTGAATTCGCGGGTCTGGACGGCGCCGCCGATTGTTGCGCTGCGCTCGAAAATCGCGGTTTTCCAACCTTTCAACGCCAGATGCGCGGCGCATGCCAGACTGTTGTGGCCCGCCCCGACGAAAATGGCGTCAAACTCGCTCACACCCCACCCAACCCATTTCCTTTATGCTTAAAGATAATTGCAGATGCATATGTTTTCGTCTAGTAGGATATTAAGGGCCGCAACGAGCCTTCAGAGCCATCCAAGAAGAGGGAACAGAGACCATGGACACGCAAAAACTCCTCGGCGAGGTCGCCGGCCAGCTTCTTTCAGGCGCCATCCAGGTGGTCGACTTGACGGCCCCGCTTGGGCCGAACACGCCGCTGATCAAGCTGCCGCCGGAACTCGCCGTCGATACGCCGAAGGTCGAGATCCACGCCATCTCCGCCTATGACAAGAACGGACCGTGGTGGGCCTGGAACTGGCTGAAGCTCGGCGAGCACTCGGGCACGCATTTCGACGCGCCGCAGCACTGGATCACCGGCAAAGATTATCCGGACGGCGCCACCGACACCGTTCCGGCGCAGAACTTCGTCGGGCCGGTCAATGTCATCGACTGCTCCAGCCAAGCCGCTGCCGATCACGACTTCCTGCTCACCGTCGACCACATCAAGGCGTGGGAAGCCGAGCACGGCACTATCAATGCCGGCGAATGGGTGGTGATGCGCACCGACTGGTACAAGCGCAACGGCTCGGAAGCCGAATTCCTCAACGCCGACGAGACCGGACCGCACACGCCAGGACCGACGGCCGAGGCCATCCAGTACCTGATCAGCAAGGACATCAAGGGCTGGGGCAGCGAGACCATCGGCACGGATGCCGGCAAAGCAGGGGGAATGGAGCCGCCATTCCCAGCGCACAGCCTGATGCACAAGGCCAACCGCTACGGGCTCGCCAGCCTCTGCAACCTCGACCGGCTGCCGCCGAAAGGCGCGATCCTGATCGCCGCACCGCTCAAGATCGAGCATGGCACCGGCAGCCCGATCCGCGCGCTGGCGCTGGTGCCAAGGCATTAGGACGAGGTGGCGGTCTTCGGGAGAAGATCATGGTCGCAGGTAACGCTGTAGTGACGATTTGGGAGTGGCAGCCTTGCAATGCCGCCGCTCCACGGCGCCCCCCTCTGTCCTGCCGGACATCTCCCCCACTTGGGGGGACATCGGCAGTTCCGACGCCCAGCTCATTCCTACAGCCTTGGAGATTTTCGAAGGCCGCAGTGACGGCCGATCTCCCCCCAAGAGGGGGAGATGTCCGGCAGGACAGAGGGGGGCGCCGTAGAGCGCCAATCTCCCCAATTGAACTCCTGCCGGCGGAGAGCAATCACCGATGAACGCGCCCGATCACATCATCGTCGGCAGCGGCATCAACGCGCTGGTCTGCGCGGCGATGCTTGGCGGCAAGGGGGCGAAGGTGCTGGTGCTCGAGCGCAACGACCGCATCGGCGGCTGCATGCGCACCGAGGAGATCACCGCGCCTGGTTTCATCCATGACGTGATGGCGACGACCTTCGTCCTGTTCATCACCTCGCCGGCCTATGCGGCGCTGGGCAAGGATCTGGCGCGGCACGGCCTGGAATTCTGCAACACCGGCACGCCGACCGGCGTGCTGCGCCCGGACGGCAGCCATGCCATCCTGCGCACCGACCGCCCCGCCAATGTCGCGGCTGCCAATGCGCTTGCCGCAGGCGACGGCGACCGGCACGGCAGCGATGTCGGCGAGATCGAGCGCAATGCCGGTCTGCTGTTCGGCCTGCTTGGCGGCAGCCTGTGGTCCTACCCCACGGCAAAGCTGCTGGCGGGCGAAGCCTGGCGCCGCGGCCCGCGTGAGCTTGCCGCCTTTCTTGGCGCAGCGCTGGTGCCGGCGCGCGGCTGGCTGGAGAGCACCTACCAATCCGAGACCACCCGCGCGCTGTGGGCGCCCTGGGTGCTGCATGCCGGTCTCGGGCCAGAAGACGCGTTTTCCGGCCAGATCGCCAGGGTAATCGCCTTCGCGCTCGAAGCGGCCGGGGCGCCGATCGTCAAGGGCGGCGCGAAGAACCTGCTGTCCGCGTTCGAAGCGCTAATCAAGGAGCGCGGCGGCGTGATCCGGACTGGCGGGGACGTCGCCTCGATCGTCCAGAGCGGAGGCCGAGCCACCGGCGTGCGGCTGGCTTCGGGCGAAACGGTCACCGCGAAGAAGAGCGTCATCTGTTCGGTCACGCCGACCCAGCTCTACGAGCGGCTGCTCGGCGACGCAGCGCCGAAACCCGACGTCGAAGCGACGCAAAAATACCGCTACGGCAAGGGCAATTTCCAGATCCACTATGCCTTGGACAAACCACCCGCATGGCGCGGCGACGGCTTGAACAAGGTCGCGCTGCTGCATCTGACGCCGGGGCTCGACGGCGTGTCGAAAGCCTGCAACGAGGCCACGCGCGGCATGCTGCCGGAAGTGCCGACCATCTGCGTCGGCCAGCCGCACGCGCTCGACCCGTCGCGCTGTCCGGACGGCAAGGCGATCCTGTGGCTGCAATTGCCCGAGGCGCCCCGCCATATCAAGGGCGATGCCGCCGGCAAACTGCCGCCGCCGGCCGATGGCCGCTGGACCGAGGCATTGCGCGAAGCCTACGCGGACCGTGCCGAAGCGATCCTTGCCAGCCATATCGACGGCTTCAAGGACAGCGTGATTGCACGCCGCGCCTATTCGCCGGCCGATCTGGAAGCGATGAACGTCAATCTGGTCGGCGGCGATCCCTATGGCGGCTCCTCGACCATCGACCAGTCGTTCCTGTGGCGGCCGTTCAAGACGAGCCGCAATCACGCCACCGGGGTCAAGGGCCTCTACCATATCGGCGCCTCCACCCATCCCGGCGCCGGGCTTGGCGGCGGCTCCGGCTTCCTGCTGGCGGGGAGGCTGTGATGGAACAGAAGGTTGAAAAGCGCCAGCGCATCTCGACTTTGGGCCAGATCGGCCTGCAGCAATTCGCGCCCTATTTGATGAACCGCATCATGGGCCGCTACAACGCCACCTTGCGCGACGATTTCCGCAAGCAGGGCCTGACCATTCCGCAGGTGCGCACACTCGCCGTGCTGTCGGTCACCGACGGCGTCACCGTCAACGACCTCTCGGTCTATACGGTCATTGAACAATCCACGTTGAGCCGGACGCTCGACACGCTGGAGGGGCAAGGGTTCGTGCGGCGCGAGCAGGGGGTAACCGACAGCCGCATCCGCCATGTGTTCCTGACCGACGAGGGTCGCGCCGAGTTTACCCGCGCCTGGCCGGCCATGCATGACGCGTTCGAGGCCATGTTCGACGACGTCGACGATGCCGAATATGCGGCGCTGATCGCGACGCTGCAGAAGATGCTGAAGAATATTCGCAAGCACGACATTTGATCTTACGCGCTGCCGGATGCCGGCGGTAACGGAAGGAGCCAAAAAATGGCCGAACGGTCTTTTGCCAAGGAAGTCGAAAAGCTCAGGCTCGGCGCCGGCGAGGAGTTTTCCGGCGAGGGCATTCTCGCCATCACCAAGGCGCTGCTGCAATGCGGCGTCGGCTATGTCGGCGGCTACCAGGGCGCGCCGATCAGCCATCTGATGGACGTGCTCGCCGACGCGCAGGACATTCTTGGCGAGCTCGGCGTGCATTTCGAGGCCAGCGCCTCGGAAGCGACCGCCACCGCCATGCTGGCGGCATCGGTGCATTATCCGATCCGCGGTGCGGCCACGTTCAAGTCGACCGTCGGCACCAATGTCGCGTCGGACGCGCTCGCCAACCTCGCCTCGGGCGGCGTCACCGGCGGCGCGCTGATCATCGTCGGCGAGGATTATGGCGAAGGCTCCTCGATCATGCAGGAGCGCAGCCACGCCTTCGCCATGAAAAGCCAGGTCTGGCTGCTCGACCCGCGGCCGAACCTGCCGTCGATCGTCAAGGCTGTCGAGGACGGCTTCGAGCTGTCGGAGATTTCCAACACGCCTGTCATGCTGCAGGTCCGCATCCGCTGTTGCCATGTCCATGGTCGTTTCATCGCCAAGGACAACAAGCGGCCGGCGATGACGGTGGCCGATGCGCTCGACGCGCCGCGCCGCGACACCGGCCGCATCGTGCTGCCGCCTGCTTCCTTCCTGCATGAGAAGGAAAAGGTGCAAAAACGCTGGCCGGCGGCGGTCGATTTCATCCGCGAGAACAAGATCAACGAGTTCTTCGGTCCGGAGCACGGGTCGGTCGGCATCGTCATGCAGGGCGGCATGTACAATTCGGTCATCCGGGCGCTGCAGCGCCTCGACCTCGCCGACACTTATGGCGACACAGACGTGCCGCTCTACGTTCTGAATGCCGTCTATCCCTTAGTCGATGACGAGTTCCTGTCCTTCTGCGAGGGCAAGGACGCCGTGCTCGTCGTCGAGGAAGGGCAGCCCAACTACATCGAGCAGGCTTTTGCCTCGATGCTGCACAAGGCCGGGCGCGGAACAAAGCTCGTCGGCAAGGAGCATCTACCGATGGCCGGCGAATACACCGGCCAGGTCATGCTCGACGGCATCGGATCGTTCCTGCGCGCCACCATTCCCCACCTGCTGCCGGGCGAAGTCCGCGCGCCGAACAAGATCGGCGACGGGCTCGACACCGCCGACCTGATCAACGTCGTCCCCGGCCGTCCGCCCGGCTTCTGCGTCGGCTGTCCGGAACGGCCGATCTTCGCCGCGACCAAGCTGGTCGAGCAGGAGCTCGGCAAGCACCACATCGCCTCCGACATCGGCTGCCATCTGTTTTCGATCATGCCACCTTTCGAGCTCGGCGCTACCACCATGGGATATGGGCTGGGGCCGGCCTCGGCCTCGGCGTTCAATTCGCCCGATGCAAAGCGCCGCTCGATCTCCTTCGTCGGCGACGGCGGCTTCTGGCACAACGGCCTGACCTCGTCGATCGGCAATGCGGTGTTCAACAAGAATGACGGCGTCATCGTCATCGTCGACAATTTCTATTCGGCGGCGACGGGAGGGCAGGATATTCTTTCATCCCGAGCTGGTAACAAGACGAAATCGACCAAGCACCCGATCACCGAGGCGGTGAAAGGCATGGGCGTCAAATGGCTGCGCCACATCGACCGCACCTATGACGTGACCAAGATGCAGGACACATTGCGCGAGGCGCTGACGACGGACGAGAAGGGCCCGAAAGTCATCGTCGCCTCGTCCGAATGCATGCTCAACCGGCAGCGCCGCGAGAAGCCGCTGGTCGACAAGGCGATCAAGGGCGGGACAAGGATCGTCAAGCCGAAATTCGGCGTCGACGAGGACATCTGCACCGGCGACCACGCCTGCATGCGGCTGTCCGGCTGCCCGTCGCTGTCGGTGAAGTCGCTGGACGACCCGCTGCGCGACGATCCGGTGGCGCATATCGACCAGAGCTGCGTCGGCTGCGGCAATTGCGGCGAGGTCGCCGATGCGGCGGTGCTGTGCCCGTCCTTCTACCGCGCCGACGTGGTGCACAATCCGAGCCGCTGGGACCGTTTCCTGGAGGCCGCTCGTCGCGCCACCATCAGCCTCTTGCAGCGGCGCCGTGAAAGCCGGCGCCTGACATTCGCCGATGCTTGACGCCGTCCCGCGCTCGAAAGCCGGCGCTCCCGAAGACGAGCGCGTCATCAAGCTTGCCGTGCTGGCGGTCGGCGGGCAGGGCGGCGGCGTGCTCGCCGACTGGATCACCGACGTCGCCGAGCGCAATGGCTATGTCGCGCAATCGACCTCTGTCGCCGGCGTCGCCCAGCGCACCGGCGCCACCATCTACTATGTCGAGATGTGCCGCGACACCGGCCGATTGCCGGTCTTCGCGCTGTCGCCTTCGCAGGGCGATGTCGACATCTTGATCGCGGCCGAACTGATGGAAGCCGGCCGTGCCATCATCCGCGGCTTCGTCACGCCCGAGCGCACGACGCTGATCGCCTCGTCGCACCGCATCGCCGCCGTGTCGGAAAAGATCGAGCCCGGCGACGGCCGGGCCTCGTCGCCAAAGGTGCATGCGACAGCCGAAGCCGCGGCCAAGCGCTTCATCGCCTTCGACATGGAGAAGATCGCCGCCGACAATGGCTCGATGATCTCGGCCAGCCTGCTCGGCGCACTGGCGGGGTCCGATGCCTTGCCGTTCACCCGCGAGAGCTATGAGCAGGCGGTCAGTGCCGGCGGCCGCGGCGTGAAGGCCAGCCTTGCCGCCTTCGGCGCCGCCTTTGATCGCGCCCGCCGCATCGCGAGTACACCACCTCTGGGCGAAAAGGCTGCGGAGCCGAAAGCTGCCGAAACTGGCCTGGGTACGGCGGCAAAGGTGAGCGGACCGGAAAGCCTGCTGAGGGGCTGGCAGGACCTTGCGGCGCGCGTCGATGCGCTGCCGGCTCCGGTGCGCGACATGGCACTTCGCGGTTTGAAAAAGGTCGTCGACTATCAGGACATCGCCTATGGCGGCGAGTATCTCGAGCGGCTCGACCGGGCGGCCGTCCTGGACAATGCCGACCACGACTACGCGCTGTCGATATCAGCGGCAAAGCATCTGGCCAACGCCATGTGCTACGACGACATGATCCGCGTCGCCGACCTGAAGACACGCTCGACACGCGACAAGCGCGTGCGCCGCGAGGTCGGCGTCAAGGATGGGTCGATCCTGCAGGTGACCGAATATTTCCATCCGCGCATCGAGGAATTCTGCGGCACGCTGCCGGCCGGGCTCGGCAGCTACATCGAGGCGCGGCCGAAGCTGGCCGCCTTTCTCGACCGCCGTATCAATCGCGGCCGCCGCATCCGCACCGACAGCTTCGCCGGCTTTGCCGCGCTGTGGTTCATCGGCGGCATGCGCCGCTGGCGTCGCCGCCTGCTGCGCCACAAGGTCGAGACCGCGCATCTCGAGCGCTGGTACGCGCTGGCGCTCGGCCAAGTCCCGGGAGACTACGCGCTTGCCACGGAGATCCTCAATTGCCGGCGGCTGATCAAGGGCTACAGCGACACCCATGTTCGCGCGCAGTCGAAATTCGACCGGGTGCTGTCGGCGCTCGACCTGCTCAAGGGCCGCGCGGATGCCGCTGACTGGATCCGCCGCCTGCGCGAAGCCGCGCTAAAGGACGAGAAGGGCGATATGCTCGATGGTGCGCTGAAGACCGTGGCGTCGCTGCAGTAGAGCTAATAGCTGAATTCTGCCGGCCTTTGCGATTTTGCGTTGACCTGCAAGGTGAAAATATCCGGCCGGCTGTAGTGCCCGGCGACGTCGAGACTGCGGCGAGCGGCAATTGCCGCCTTGAGATCGATGTCGGCATGCAGAATGCCTGTTTCCTTGCGCAAAGGGCCGGCAACGATTTTTCCCCCTGGCGCGATGACCACGGAGTCGCCCTGATTGATCCACTCGTCCGCGTCCGGATAGAGGCGGTCACGGTCGGGAAAGTCGCGCGGCAAATCTTCTACGCGCAAGACATTGCCGGCACCGATGACCCAGCAGCCGCCCTCGCGGGCGATATGCAGCAATGTGCCGATCCAGCCGTCGCCACTGTCGTAGGTTGGGGCGACGTGGATATCGATGCCTTGAGCATAGAGCGCGTACCGGGCAAGCGGCATGTAGTTCTCCCAGCAAACCAGCGAGCCAACCCGTCCTGAAGGCGTGTCGACGACCTTGAGTCCGCTAGCGTCACCAAATCCCCAGACCATCCGCTCGGGGTTGGTGGGCATGAGCTTGCGGTGCCTGTTTAGAAGCGAACCGTCCGGGCCAATTACGATGACGCTGTTGTAGATAGTGGCGCGGCTCCACTGGCTGTCGCGTTCGTTGATGCCGCACAGGATGGTCACTTTGAACGTCCTGGCGGCGTCGAACAGCGGACGCAGTTGATCCGACGAGAGGTCGACGGCATTGTCGACCAGGCGCCCGTGCAATTGGCCTGCCAGGCCGCCGTCGGCCCCCGGCTTCAGGCGCCAGATCCAGGCGGGGGATCCGGGGATGAACGCCTCGGAGAAGACCACAAGCTCGGCGCCGCCATTCGCGGCCTCGGCAACCAGCCGCACTGCCTTGGCGATCGTCCCTTCACGATCCAGAAAAGCCGGCGGTTCCTGGACAATGGCAATTCTCGTCATGAGGTTCCTCCTCGCTTCGGTACAGCGGCCGGCGTATCCCTATCTTGTGGCGGCCGCGACTAGCATTTCGCATGGTCCCGCGAATTGTCCGTCCCGCTCGAACTGGCCAAGCGCCTCTTCGATTTCCGCCCACGCGTCGTCCTGTTCCCGGGCGGACAGGCTGGCGAGCATCTGATGCAGCGCGCCAAACGATTCCTGCTCGAACTGCAGACATTCCAGGGCCGAGTGCAGCCGCACCGGCGCATCGATCCTTTCGATCCGCACGTTACGGAATCCGGCATCGATCAGACGTTTTGCTAGAACCGTGGGATCGCCCAGGCTGAATGGGCCTGGCTGGCCGGGCAGCGGTGCGGGCAGCGCGGCGCGGCGGCGAATGATGCCGACAGGGATCGAAAAGAACGGGTTCTTGTCTGCCGTGGAATAGACGATTGCACCGACCCTTCCCTCCGGTTTGAGGTGATCGCGCATTCCGCCCAGCGCCTTGTTCTGATCCGGAAAGTAGATCAGGCCGACGCGCGAAATGACGGCGTCGAAGGGGTCAGCGGATATGGCGCCCAGCATTTCGCCGTCGGCGACGATGGTGTCGATGTTGCCATGGCCCGCCAGTTTCGCGTTGCTGGCGGCGAAATCAAGAATTCCGGCCGAAATGTCGGTGGCGAGCACATAGCCCTCGGGGCCAACGCGGCGCGCCGCGGTCAATGTCTGTTCCCCGGCACCGGCGGCGACATCGAGGACGCGACTGCCGCGCTTTACATCGGTCATGTCCAGCATCAGTTCCGTCGCCGGTCCAAGCCACCGGGACAGGAGCGGACCCCAGCGGTTCCATGCTTCGGCCGCGCCGTCCCATTGCTTGCGGGTCATTTCCTTGAACTTGACGGGGTCGAAAGTCGGTTGCTGCTGATCCATGGTCGCCTCCTGGCGCATGACCCCAGAAACCGGAATGGCTTCCGAAGGATAGTATTGTCTTGCAGGAAACGATATTGGGCGCGTAGTTTCGGCTCAATTCTCGAAATCTCGACGCCCATTTTGCAAAATTGCACAGATCAGGGTTCCAGATGCAGTGGGATGATTTGCGGATTTTCCTGGCGGTCGCGCGCGACGGCTCGATCAGCGGCGCCGCCAAACGCATGAACGTTCAGCACTCTACCGTGTCGCGCCGGATCAGGCTGCTGGAATCGCAGCTTGGCACACGCCTGATCGAGCGCAAGAAGTCCGGATACGAACTGACCGCGGCCGGCGAGGAATTGAAAATGGCGGCCGGTAAGATGGAGATGGAGGTCCTCGAAGTCGAGGGCGCTCTCGGCGGTCAGGAAAATCGGATTGCCGGCGAGCTGAGGGTGTCGGCGATCAACAATATGGCATCATCCGTGCTGATGCCCATATTTGCCAGTTTCAACGAAAGCTATCCGGACATCGAGCTGCATGTCCAGGTTTCCAACAAGTATGTCAGCCTGGCCGAACGCCATGCCGATATCGCGATTCGCCTGACAAACACGCCACTTGACACTCTGGTCGGTACCCGGCTCGCCAACGTTGCATCAGCCGTCTACGGGGAAAGAAACTACCTCAAGGCTTTGCGCGCCGGCGGAATCAAACCAAGGTGGCTGGGGGTGGAATGCTGCGCTTTCCATCAATCCTGGACCAACGAGGCCTGCCCGGATCATCGTCACAGCTTTTTTGTCGACGACACGTTGCTTACGCTCGCAGCCATGAAACACGGACTTGGGCTGGCCTACCTGCCATGCTTCATGGGCGACGGTGACGACCGGTTGGAGCGCTTCCGCGAGCCAGACCCGATACACGATCTGGGGCTATGGCTGCTTTATCACCCGGACTTGCGGCGCACCAAACGGGTGAGGGTCTTCCGCGAACATATGATTGCGCAGATCGGGGACCAGAGTGCCCTGTTCGAAGGGCGACGACCGAGGCACGGCGACGACACATTGCTTGACCGAGAAGCATTGGGATAAGTTTGGCCGGAGTCACTTTGGCTTTGATCGGCAGCCTTTCGGTGGCCGATTTGTTCGGGAAAGTTTTTGGTGCCGCTTGCATGGACTCGAACACGCGACCCCGCATTACGAATGCGGTGTTCTACCAACTGAGCTAGAGCGGCCCGAGAAGCCAAGGCACTCCAAGATGCGCTGGTGATAGAGACGCACCTACGGAATGCAGTGCTTCTCGATATCACGCGCCGTGAACTCTGCTGCTCGTCGCCACGCTTCGTCGGTATCTCCCCGGTAAGTCAGGTATCGATCGCAGACAGGCTTGTTGTTGTTCAAATCCAGCACTGCGAACTTCACCCAGCCAACCAGCGTGCTCATCTTGTGCATCTGACCGATCAGGAGATAGTTCGCGTTGGCTGTTCTTGCCTGCTTCGAGAGATCGACAAGGCCGGGGTCCCTGATGGTGCACTGCTCTGCCTGACAGGGTAATGCGACGAGGTCGATCTTCTCCGAAAGACCATCCCGCAATGCAACGCCAAACGCCTTCAGTCGCGTTTCGTGTTCAGCGGTCTGGTCCCTGACTTCGCCTGACGTATCCCTGAACTCGAAATCCGCGACGGCGAGCGTTGTGGGCTCGGCGGCATCGGCAAAGGCGGCCGACGCAAGTGCACCGGCGCCTAGCAGGATCAGGAGGAATCGTCCGCACTCAAAAAGCCGAAATCGAACTTCTGCACGTTGCACCTTGAGCATCTCGTTCTCCGAGGTTGGGACGATAGCCATCCCAATGACGGTGCCGACTGTCTCTTCGCGTTGTTGTAGGCGCGGAAAGCAGGCGCAAGACTACCCGGTTGCGTCGCAACGTCAACTTTCCGCCCGTTACTGGGTGGACTCGACCTTCGCGACGACGAGCTTGCCTTTGGCGCGCGAGATTTCGAGTGTCTGGCCGGGTTTTGCCAACTCGCCCGGGACCGAGATCACCATCGCCTGGCCTTCGGTGAGGGTCGCGACGAAGCGCACGGGCAGGTTTTCTTCGCCCGCCGCCATCGTGGTGACCACCCGATAGCCGTCATCGGCCTCGGTGTAGTAGACGACGCCGTGAAAGTTGCCGAGATCGACGGTCCCACCCTGACGGGCCGTGAGTTCGCCGGCAGAAGCGGAACTTGCCACAACGCAAAGCGCTGCAAGAGCTGTGTATCTGAACATAGTTTTTCTCTCCATTTAGCATTGTTGTTTGGGTGGATGGTCGCCTTCGGCTGCATCCCAATAAATCACGCTGCGAGCTGATCCTCGCGGGCAGCCGCGATCATCACACTTGCGAGCAACCCGTAGGCTGCCTCCCAAGCGTCGCGCACGGCCGGCGTAAAAGCCGTGCCGAGGCCGGCCGCCAGCGTCTCGATGAGCGCTTGCCCGACGATCGGGTAATGATGTTCCTTGACGCCGTAGGTCACGTGACGCCTGGCGAGCACGCGCACCGTCGGGAGAATGGTGTCGGCACGGTCCAATCCGTGCACGACGAAGCCCAGGCTCGCCATCAGCTTGGCGCCTTGCTTGGCCATGTCTGTCACCGGAAACAGCGTGCGAAGATCCGCGTCGATCGCGAACAGGCGTTCATAGAACAGCGCGGCGGCGGCCACGCGTATCGCGACGACCTCGCGAAAACTGTCCTGGACAAGTCTGATCTGGTCGGGTGTCATCGGCGACGTTCCTGCGTTGCTGGCCTGGTGAGGCTCGGAACATCCTGCCAAAACGTTTCGCGTGCATGTCGCCTGCGCGTAGATGTGTTTCAGTTGTGTCTCAATTGGTTTTCATTTGCGCTCATTTGTCTTCAGATCCCGACGGATCGTGCGCTGGATCGCTCGCATCCTGATGATGGTGCATTTGAAATTGAGGAAGACGGAGGCGAGCCTGTAGATGAGGCAAGGGGCGAAAAGGCGCCGCTGAAGACAGCGTGCTACCACGCAGTTTCTGCCATAACCTCAGAACCCGCGAAGCCTTGAGAAATAGTGGTGCCGCTTAGGTGACTCGAACACCTGACCCCATCATTACGAATGATGTGCTCTACCAACTGAGCTAAAGCGGCCCCGGGAAGCCAGGGCCTCCAAGATGCGCTGGGTGATAAACGCACCCCGCCACAAATTCAAGATGGGACTTTGGCATTTCGCGTTGGGGCTCATCCCAGGCCTGTCAGGGGCCGCCGCGCCGATCCGCCATGCGGTCGCGTCATGCCGCACCGGCAGGTCGCGCGACCGCCACGTTGGCGCCGTGGCGGGAAAATCGGTGAAAAATGTTGATTCCTTTACCGAAAATCGCCGAAATCGGCCTTGGATGCGTCGCCAAGGCAGAATGCGGCCGCTGGCCCGTTGATTGATTGGTCGCCTACGGCTAACGATCATGACAATGTGACCGTACGTGCAGAGGGATCCCGCTTGGACGCGATCGAAAAAGCGATCCGGAACGCCTTCGAAAAAGGCAATGCCGACGACCGGGCGTTTCGCGAGCGGGTCTACCGATCGGCCTTCGCCGCACTGGACCGCGCCCTGCAGGCCAACCCGAGCGTGACGGTGGAAGTCGCCATCAAGCGCCGCAAGGCGGTGCAGGCCAAGATCACGCAAATCGAATCCGAGTTCCTGCCGGCGGTTCCCGATGTCGCCCTACCGACCGATGATGACGCCGCAGCACCGGCGGCGGAGCAGCCGGCCGACAGCGAAGTCGAGGCCGATGCCGAAGCTGAAGCCGATGCCGAACCGGATGTCGAAGCCGATGCTGGCCCCGCGCCGTCGCCTGACGTCGTTGTCGACGGTCCGGTAGGGTCTCGTGCATCCGATATGCCCCGGTCGCGCATCTTGCCGGTCGTTCCCGATATCATGCCCGAGGCGGTTTCTGCCGATGTGCCGGAGATCGACATGTCGTCCCCTGCATCGACCGGAGACGACGACGCAGAGGTGATGCCCGACCGCGACGAGAGGCGGGTGAGAGGCCCCCGCCTGCCTCTCACCGCGATCTTCCTCGGCGTCACGTTGCTCGCGGCCGCCGGCATCGGCCTCTATTTCGCTGCGCAGACCGGCGTCTTCAAGTCGGCGGCCCAACTCGACACGGCCCCTCCGCAAGCGCCTCCGACAGTGGAGGACGATGATTTCACGCCGCCAAGCGACACGGCCTCGCCGCTGACCCCCGGTGAGGCGGATGAGGATCGCGACTGGATCAATGTGTTTTCGCCGAGCGACCCGGCGCTTGTCAGTGCGCCTTCGGATGCCAAGGCCGAAGTCATGCAGGACGACAGCGGCTCCTTCCTGCGCATCCGGTCGGGCGCCTCCGGCTCTGCCATCAGCTTTGACGTCGGGCAAGGCGTGCTGGAAAAACTCGCCGGCAAGCACGCCGTGTTCGACATCATCGCCCGCTCCGAGGAGGGCAAGGAGACGCAGATCTCCGTCGATTGCAATTTCGGCGAACTCGGCGACTGCGGCCGCAAGCGCTACGCGGTCGGCCATGAGAACAACGAATATCTGTTCGACGTGCGCTTTCCCGACAAGCGTCCGGGCGCTGCCGGCACCATCGCCATCAATTCCGACTTCGACAAGCAGGGCAAGTCGGTCGACATCTACGAGATCCGCGTCTCGATCGTTCCTTGAGCTTCAACGCATCCAAAAGTGTTAGAGCGTACTTTGTGCGTCCAATTGGACGCACGTCGCTCTAACGGTCGAGCAGGGCCTGCAGCGTCTCGATGCGGTCGGCTTCGGCCGCCGGCTTGTCCCAGCGAAGCCGTGAAATGCGCGGAAAGCGCATGGCGACGCCAGATTTGTGCCGTGTCGAGCGGTTGAGTCCTTCGAACGCCACCTCCAGCACGAGGCCTTGTCTGCGGTCGGCTCGCACCGAGCGGACCGGGCCGAAACGCTCGATCGTGTTGTCGCGGACATATTTGTCGATCTGCCTCAGTTCTTCGTCGGTGAAACCGAAATAGGCCTTGCCCACCGGCACCAGTTCCTCCGACCCTTCCGGCCCGGACCAGACGCCGAACGTGTAATCGGAATAAAAGCTCGAACGTTTGCCGTGGCCGCGCTGGGCATACATCAGCACGGCGTCGACCGTGTGCGGATCGCGCTTCCATTTGAACCATGGGCCTTTCGGCCGACCGGCGACATAGGGCGAATCCCAGCGTTTCAACATTACGCCTTCGATGACCGGATGCAGCGGCTTGCGGCGCAATTGCTCCAGCGCCTGCCAGTCGGTGAACTCGACCAGCGGCGAAAGATCGAAGCGGCTCGGATCGAGGCTCCTGACGAAGGCTTCGAGGCGGCTGCGCCGCTCGTGGAAGGAGAGCGGCCGCAAGTCCTCGTCGCCGATCTGAAGCACGTCGTAGCAGCGCATGAAGGCCGGGTATTGCTGCTGGATCTTCAGCGTCACGCTCTTACGGTTCAGCCGCTGCTGCAGGTCTGAGAAAGTGCCGGTCGCCTGCAAGGGATCGCCGACCAGAAGCTCGCCGTCGAGGGTGGCGGAAAAGTCCATTGCGTCGGCGAGATCCGGAAAGGCACCGGAGACGTCGTCGCCGGTGCGCGAATAGAGCCGGCGCACACCGCCTTCGCAAACCGCCTGGACGCGGATGCCGTCCCATTTCCATTCGGCGGCGTAGTCGGCCGGATCGAGCTTTTCGAGATCGCCGTCGCCGACCGGCGTCGACAGCATCACCGGCCGGAACAGCGCCAGCGCCGTTTTCTTGGGTTTCTCGGCCTTGCCTTCCAGCCAGGCGAACAGCTCGGCATATGGTGGCGTCAGCCCATGCCACAGCTCCTCGATCTCGGCGATGTCGACCTTGCCGAGATCGGCCAGCGCCTGCTTGGCCAGCCGCGCCGAGACGCCGATGCGCAGGCCGCCGGTCACCAGCTTTATGATGGCGAAGCGCGCCGAGATGCTGGCGCTGTCGAGCAATCCGGCCAGCACCTTCGGTCCATCGGAACGGCTCGCCGCCTGCAGCTTTGCGACGACCTCGGCGAGCGTCGGCTCATGGTTCGCGATGTCTGCGGGCGATTGCGGCCAGACCAGCGACACCGTCTCCGCCAAGTCGCCGACATAGTCGTAGGAATAGCCGAACAGCACCGGGTCCATGCGCTCCATGACCAGCGTGCGCAGCATCGCCGGCTTGACCGCTGCGATGGTGAGATCGCCGGTGATGGCGGCTAGCGCCAGGCCGCGATCCGGATCCTCGACGCTGCGAAAGTAGTCGGTCAGCAGCGTCAGCTTGCCATTGCGCGACGGCGTCAGGACGAGGCGATCGAGGAGTTCGGCGAAGCGGTTCATGGCGGTGAGAACCATGGGCAAGCGTCGCGTTCTGTCGCGCCCCCCTCTGGCCTGCCGGCCATCTCCCCCACTTGGGGGGAGATTGGATGGCGTCGCCAGTTTCGCCAACCATCAACGTTGCAGAACGAGCGCCGGCGAAGAAGCTGCCGATCTCCCCCCTTGAGGGGGAGATGTCCGGCAGGACAGAGGGGGGCGCCGTAGAGCTCTGCGCAGGTGACTACCGAACCTCCCGCCATCAATCGCCCTCGTCCTCATAGCCGACGAGATGCAGCGGCCGCGCGGCAATGCCTTCGAGCTCGCACCAGCGCACCAGGGCCTCCTCGCGGCCATGCGTCACCCAGATTTCCTCGGCGCCGGTCTCCTTGATCGTCGCGGTCAGTTCGTCCCAGTCGGAATGGTCGGAAATGATCAGCGGCAGCTCGACGCCGCCCTGTTTGGCGCGCTGGCGGATGCGCATCCAGCCGGACGCAAAGCACGAGATCGGATCGGGAAAGCGCCGCGCCCAGCGGTCGGCGAAGGCCGAAGGCGGGCCGACGATGACGGCCCCAATGAAATCGCCCTTGCCACCGCTTTCGACGGTCGCCGGCTCCAGTGTCCCGAGGTCGATGCCCTGGCCCTGGTAGTAGTCGCTGAGCTTGGCCAGCGCGCCGTGGATGTAGATCGGCCTGTCGTAACCGGCATCGCGCAGCAAGCGCATGACCCGCTGCGCCTTGCCGAGCGCATAGGCGCCGACCAGATGCGCGCGTTCGGGAAACTGCGCCGTCGATTTCAGCAGGCGGGCGATCTCTTCGGTATCGTGCGGATGGCGGAACACCGGCAGGCCGAAGGTCGCCTCGGTTATGAATACGTCGCATTTGACCGGTTCAAACGGCTCGCAGGTCGCGTCCCTCTGGCGCTTGTAGTCGCCCGACGCGACGATGCATGTGCCCTGATGCACGACCTCGATCTGCGCCGAGCCGAGCACATGGCCGGCCGGATGGAAGGTTACGGTGACGTCGTTCAGCGCAATCGTCTCGCCAAGTGCGGCCGCTTGCGTCGTCCCGGCAAAGCCTTCGCCGTAGCGAAGCCCCATAATGTCCAGCGTCTGTTGTGTGGCCAGCACCGAGCGGTGGCCGGAACGGGCATGGTCGGAATGGCCGTGCGTGATCAGCGCCCGGTCGACCGGCCGCACCGGATCGATGAAAAAATCGCCGGGTGGGCAATAGAGGCCCTCAGGCCGGGGATGAAGCAGGTCGCTGGCGCGCATGGCTTAGAGATAGTTGCTAATTTCGGCGCGGGAAGCCTGTTGCAAGTGACTGCTGACTCGGCCTACAGGCAACGGCCGGCGGGACCTCCGTTTTTGGACCTCGTCCGGCGCCCTTTTTCGTTCACCTGCGCCACGTGTGGCGCAGGCTGCGAAAAAGCCCGATTCGCATGCCCGAAAGGGCGGGACATCGATACGGAGGACATTCCATGCGCTGGAACTTGGTGGTCTTGGCATCTTGCCTGGCGATGGCCGGCTGCGCCGGCGCCTCGATGGCCGAACGACAGGATGAGAATGTCCAGTCCTCGCTGCAATATGATAGCGTGCCTTGCGATCAATTGCTGGCGCAACGAAACGAGCTGGCGCAGCGATATCGCCTTTCGCAGGATGCCAAGCCGTCCTTCTCCGATCCGGGGGTGGGCCTCGGCCCATTCACGCCGGACGTCCGTTCCAAGACCCAGCGTGACGTCGAACAGGCAAGCGGCCGGATCGACGCCATGAACCGGTCGATCGCCCGCCGCGAATGTGGCAAACCAGCCAAGCAGACCAAGCTTGGCTTGCCTAGCTAATACCCCGCGTCGCGATCCACCAGGTTCTTGAGCTTCTCGCCGCGCTCGAAGGCGGCCATCTGGCGCAGCATGATCGGCGCCAGATGGACGGGGTCGGAGGTCGCCGCCGCATGCGGCGTCACGAACACTTTCGGGTGGCTCCACAGCGGACTGGTCTTCGGCAGCGGCTCGACCTCGAACACGTCGAGGCTCGCTTCCTTCAGCGTGCCGTCCTCCAGCGCGCGCGCGATATCGGCATCCTTCTGCAGGCGGCCGCGCCCGGCGTTGATCAACACCGAGCCGCCGAGGCCGTTGCGTTTCCTCAGCTCCTTCAGCACGCCGTAATTGACGATACCTTGCGTGTGCGGCGTGAGCGGCAAAAGCACCACCAGAATGTCGGTGGCGTTGAGGAAGGGGATCAATCCGGCCTCGCCCGCATAGGTCGAAACGCCCTTCATCGGCCGCTCGCTGCGCGACCAGCCATTGACTGCAAAGCCGAGCGACAAAAGCACCGACGCCGCCGCGCGGCCAAGCGTGCCGAGCCCCATGATGCCGACAGAGATGTCGCCGGCCGGGCGCTGCGGCGGCTCGTGCCAGATCTTCCTTTTCTGCTGCGTTCGGTAGAGCATGCCCTGGCGGTGATGATCGAGCACCCGCCAGACGACATATTCGGTCATGTACTGGGTCAGGTTGTCGGCGACGACCTTCACGATCGGCACGTCGGGCACAGTGGGATCGGCCAAGATGTGGTCGACGCCGGCGCCGATCGAAAAGATGGCGCGCAGATTGGGCAGAGACGACAGAAGGTTCGGCCGCTGCTTCCAAACCACCGCATAGGTGATCGAGGGATCGCTGGCGCCGTCCGGCTCGAGCACCACCTCGCGTTCCGCCGACAAGAGTTCGCGCCAGCGTTGCGGATGAAAGCCGGTGACGGCAAGCAGGATACGGCCTTTTTCCATTTCGGATTCTTTTTCCTATTTACGCGACCCTGTCACTCGCTGACGATGCCGACCGGCGCCGTCTCGATCCTGAACGCGGCCGAGATCAGCGCCTTGGTATAGTCGGTCTGCGGCCGTTCGAAAATCTGTTCGGAGGGGCCGGCCTCGACGATCCTGCCATTGCGCATGACGATGACGTCGTTGGCAAGCGCGCGGATGACCTTCAGATCGTGGCTGATGAACAGATAGGCGAGGTCGTGCTTCGCCTGCAGGCTGCGCAGAAGGTCGACCACCTGTGCTTGCACGCTCATATCGAGCGCCGAGGTCGGCTCGTCCAGCATGACGAAGCGCGGGTTGAGCACCATGGCGCGGGCGATGGCGATGCGCTGGCGCTGGCCGCCGGAAAACTCATGCGGATAGCGATTGCGCGTGGCGGGATCGAGCCCGACTTCTCCGAGCACATCGACGATGCGCTTATCACGTTCATCGGGCGACAGTTTCGGCTCGTGGATCTTCAGCCCTTCCTCGATGATCTCGGAGACCGACATGCGCGGGCTCAAGGACCCGAACGGATCCTGGAAGACGATCTGCAACTCGCGCCGCAGCGGCCGCATGGCGTTGAAAGTCAGCTCGTTGATGTCGCGCCCGTTGAACCGAATGGTCCCGGTCGAAGAGATCATCCTGGCCAGCGCCAGGCCGAGCGTCGTCTTGCCCGAGCCGGATTCGCCGACGACGCCGAGCGTCTGGCCGGCGCGCACGGTGACGTCGATGCCGTCGACCGCCTTCACATTGTCGACGGTGCGCCGAAAAAAGCCTTTCTTGATCGGAAACCAGACTTTTATGTCCTGGCCCGTCATCACAGGCTTGGCGGCAGCGTTGGCCGCCGGCGGCTTGCCCTTCGGTTCGGCGGCAAGCAGATGCCGCGTGTAGCTATGCTGCGGATTGGCGAAGATATCTTTCGTCGGTCCGGTCTCGACGATCTTGCCTTTTGTCATCACGCAGACCCGGTCGGCGATCTTTCTGACGATGCCGAGATCGTGGGTGATGAACAGCATCGACATGCCCTTGCGGCTTTTCAGCTCCGCAAGCAGTTCGAGGATCTGCGCCTGCACGGTGACGTCGAGCGCGGTTGTCGGCTCGTCGGCGATCAGCAGCTCCGGCTCGTTGGCCAGCGCCATGGCGATCATGACACGCTGGCGCTGGCCGCCGGAAAGCTGGTGCGGATAGGCGTCGAGCCGCTTCTCCGGCTCGCGGATGCCGACCTCGTTGAGCAGCTCCAGGGTGCGCGCCTTGGCTTGCCGGTCGCCAAGACCTTGGTGCAGCGTCAGCACCTCGACGATCTGTTGCTCGATTGTGTGCAGCGGGTTGAGCGAGGTCATCGGCTCCTGGAAGATCATGGTGATCTTGTTGCCGCGCACGCGGCGCAATGCCTTCTCGTCGGTGGCGAGCAGGTCGGCGCCCTGGAACAGGATCTTTCCCGACGGATGGCTGGCGGCCGGATAGGGCAGCAGCTTCAGCACCGACAGGGCCGTGACTGATTTGCCGGACCCGGATTCACCGACCAGCGCCACCGTCTCGCCCTTGGCGATGTCGAAGGAGATGTGGTCGACAGCCATCGACTGGCGGCTTTCTTGCACGAAGGCGACGCTGAGATCGCGGACGGAGAGGAGAGGGGCTTCGCTCATCTGAACGTCTTGCGCGGATCGAAGGCGTCGCGGGTCGCCTCGCCGACGAAGACCAGCAGCGACAGCATCAGCGAGATGACGACGAAGCCGGAAATGCCCAGCCATGGGGCGTTGAGGTTGCGCTGCGCCTGCTTCAGCAGCTCGCCCAGCGAGGCCGAGCCGGGCGGCAGGCCGAAGCCAAGGTAGTCGAGCGAGGTCAGCGTCGAGATCGAGCCGCTGAGCAGGAAGGGCAGGAAGGTCAGCGTCGCCACCATGGCATTGGGCAACAGATGCCGGAACATGATGGTGCCGTTGGGCACGCCGAGCGCGCGGGCCGCATTGACATATTCGAAGTTGCGGGCGCGCAGGAACTCGGCCCGCACGACACCGACCAGCGCCACCCACGAGAACAGCAGCATCAGCCCGAGCAGGATGAAGAAGCCGGGCGGCAGAATGGCGGCGACGATCAGCAAGAGATAGAGCACCGGGATCGCCGACCAGATTTCTATGAAGCGCTGAAATAGAAGGTCGGTCCAGCCGCCGAAATAACCCTGCAATGCGCCGGCCGTCACGCCGATCAGCGCTGATCCGGCGGTGAGGATAAGGCCGAACAACACCGAGACCCTGAACCCGTAGATGACTCGCGCCAGCACGTCGCGTGCCTGATCGTCGGTGCCCAGCCAGTTCCAGTTGCCGACGACGCAATTGGGGTCGGCGGCACCTTGCGGATACTGGTTGCAACGTGTCTTGGCATCATAGAGCCAGGACGGCTTGGTGGGCGCTGCCTCGGGAATGGCGTTGTTGACGGTCCGGTAGGAGTAGCGGACCGGCGGCCAGATCATCCAGCCATGGGCATTGATCTCGTCCTGGATGACCGGGTCGCGATAGTCGGTGACCGCATAAAAGCCGCCGAACTTCTCCTCGGGATAAGCGACCACGACCGGAAACAGGATCTCTCCCTTGTAGGCAACGAGAACCGGTTTGTCGTTGGCGATCCATTCGGAAAACAGCGACAGCACGAAAAGCACGAGGAAGATCCATAACGACCAATAGCCGCGCCGGTTGGCCCTGAAATTCTGCAGGCGCCGCTGGTTGAGCGGCGACAGCCAGGGTCGGGCAATCCGGTCCGGCGTCGTTTCGACTGCGGCCCCGGCCATCAGACGTCTCTCCGCTCGAAGTCGATGCGCGGGTCGACCCAAGTGTAGATCAGGTCGGACAAGAGCCCGACAATCAGGCCGAGAAGCGAGAAGATGTAGAGATTGGCGAAGACCACCGGGTAGTCGCGCTCGACCACCGACCTGAAACCGAGCAGGCCGAGCCCATCGAGCGAAAAGATGTTCTCGATCAGCAGCGAGCCGGTGAAGAAGGCCGAGATGAAGGCGCCCGGAAAGCCGGCGACGACGATCAGCATGGCGTTGCGGAACACGTGTCCGTAGAGCACCTGCCGTTCCGACAGGCCCTTGGCGCGCGCGGTCACCACATATTGCTTTCGGATTTCCTCGAGGAACGAATTCTTGGTCAGAAGCGTCGTGGTGGCGAAGGCCGACAGCACCAGCGCCGTCAGCGGCAAGGTCATGTGCCAGAAATAGTCGACGATCCGCGCCGGCCAGGACAGCTGGTCCCAATTGTCGGAGGTGATGCCGCGCAGCGGAAACCAGTCGTAGAACGATCCGCCGGCAAACAGCACCATCAGCAAGATGCCGAACAGGAAGCCCGGAATGGCGTAGCCGACAATGACGACGCCGCTGGTCCATATGTCGAATGTCGAGCCGTCCTTGACTGCCTTGCGGATGCCGAGCGGGATCGAGATCAGGTACGACAGAAGCGTGATCCACAGCCCGATCGAGATCGACACCGGCATCTTCTCCAGGATCAGATCGATCACTGAAATGTCGCGGAAATAGCTGTCGCCGAAATCGAACCGGATGTAGTTCCACAGCATCATGCCGAAGCGCTCGAGCGGTGGCTTGTCGAAGCCGAACTGCTTTTCCAGCTTGGCGATGAATTCGGGGTCGAGCCCTTGCGCGCCGCGATATTTCGAACCGACGTCGCCGGCCACGTCGACATTGCTGCCGCCCGCGTCGCCACCGCCGCCGCCAAGGCGGTCGCTGCCGCCCTGGTTGGTCAGCCTGGCAATGACCTGCTCGACCGGCCCGCCCGGCGCGAACTGGATGACGGCGAAGGAGATAGCCATGATGCCGAACAGGGTCGGGATCATCAGCAGGATGCGGCGCAGGATATAGGCGCCCATCAGGCTCTCTGTCTTGCTTGAGCGAAAATCTCAGGCTTTGCCAATCGTTGCCGCCTTATCCTTGTCGAACCACCACAGCGCCTCGACCGGAAAGCCGAAATCGGGCTTCTGCTCGGGAAAGCCGAACATGTCCCAATAGGCGACTCGGTGATTCGCGAGATGATATGTTGGAATCCAGTCTAGCCGCGCGCGCAAGACCCGATCGAGTGCTTTGAGCGCTGTGACCAGCTCGATCCGGCTCTGCGCCTTGCCGGCTGCCTCGATCAGCGCGTCGACGGCTTTGCTTTCTGTACCGGGATAGTTGCGCATCCCCGGCATTTTCGCCATCCGGGAGTCATAGAGGATTTCCAGGCCGTCGGCAGTCGGCGTCGCCCCGATCGACCATCTGAACATGTTGAAATCGAAATCGAAATTGCTCTGCCGCGCTTCATATTGCGTCGAATCGACCTGCCGGATCGAAGCGTCGATCCCGATCGCCTTCATATTCTCGGCCCACGGGGAGAAAAGGCGGACGATGCCATCGTCCTCGGCCAGCATTTCCACCCGCAGTCGCTCGCCCTTATCATTGACGACGAAATTGCCCGCTCGCTTCCAGCCGGCTTCGGCAAGCAGTCTCGAAGCCTCACGCAGCAGCTTACGGTCGTGACCCGAACCGTCGGAGACAGGCTGCATCACCGGTTCGCTGAAGGTTTCCGGCGGCAACTCGGCTCGGAACGGCTCCAGCAGGGCCAATTCCCCGGGCGTGGGCAGGCCCTCGGCCTTGTAATCCGACTGTTCGAAGTTCGAGTGCGAACGCTCGTAGGCGCCGTAAAACAGAACCCGCTTGGTCCATTCGAAATCGAAGCAACTGGCGATCGCCCGTCTCACGCGCACATCACGGAATTGCGGACGACGCTGGTTCAGCGCGACAGCCTGCATGTCCGGCGTTTTCTCGCCGGGAAATTCACGTTTGATGACCCTGCCGTCCTTCAGCGACGGAAAGTCGTAGCCGGTCGCCCATACCCGTGCGGTAAATTCCTCGCGAAAATGCGTGTCGCCCTTTTTCAAGGCTTCAAACGCTGCCTGGCGATTGATGTAAAAATCGATACGGATGCGGTCGAAGTTGTAGACGCCGCGGTTCACGGCCAGATCGCGGCCCCAATAGTCGGCGACACGTTCATATTCGATGGTCTGTCCGGCCGCTACGCGCCCTATTTTGTATGGTCCGGAACTGAGCGGCGGTTTCAGCGTTGAGGCATCGAATTCGTTGACCGTATAAAAGGCTTTGGACACGACCGGCATTGCGACGATCGCAAGGATATTCTGCGCCGACTGTTTGCCGTTGAAGGTGAGGTTGAGGGTAACCGGATCGACCGCGACGGCTTCAGTCATATGCCGCAACGCTTGGGAAAGGTTCGGATGGCCTTTGTCTTTGTAAAGTTTCAATGCGAAGGCGACGTCCCCAGCGGTCAGTGGCGAGCCGTCGTGGAAGCGCGCTTGCGGTCGCAGGCTGAAGCGGAAGCCATTGCGGTCCGGCGATAAGGTAACGGATTCGGCAAGCAGGCCATAGACCGCATCAGGCTCATCGAGTGCGCTTGCCATCAGCGAATCGAAACAGAGTTCGGTGCGCGGCGGCGAATCCCCCCTCAACACCAGGGAATTCAACGTGTTGAACGTCAGAAAGCTCTGGTTGAAGGTGGAGTTCGGCGGTGCGAAATTCATCTGGCCGCCCTTGGGGGCGTCCGGATTGACATAGTCGAAATGCGTGAAGTCCGCGGGATATTTAAGGTCGCCGAAGGCCGACAGGCCGTGCAGCTTTACGCCGGTCGGGATGGCGGCGAAGGCCCGGCCTGGCAGCAGCGCTGCCGCCGTGGCCGCGGCGCCCAGAGCCAGAAAGTCGCGGCGGGCCAGAGAGTCGCGCCGGGGGAGCGCCGCCATCAATTGCCACTCTTGTATTTTGCCGCCAGCGCCTTTTCCTTGTCCGCGTCGATCCACCAGGAATTCTGATCGACGCCGCTATAGGCCGGTTGCTTTTCCGGGATGCCGAACTTGTTCCAATAGGCCATCCAGACCACCGACCGATGGTGTTGCGGCACGACATAGTAATTCCACAGCAGCACCCGGTCGAGCGCATGGGTGGCAGCAACCAGATCGTCGCGATCGGTGGCGAAGATGACGCGGTCGACCAGCGCATCGACGACCGGGTTCTTGATGCCGGCATAGTTGCGGGATCCAGGCGTGTCGGCGGCCTTCGAGCTCCAGAAGTCACGCTGCTCGTTGCCTGGCGAATCCGACTGTCCCAGCTGCGATATGGTGACATCGAAATCGAAGTTGTTGACGCGGTTGACGTACTGGGTCTGGTCGATCAGCCGCAGCGTGGCGTCGACACCGATCTTGCGCAGATTGGCGATGTAGGGACTGGAAAGGACCTGGTCGGTGTCGTTCCAGCCGAGGATTTCGAACTTGAACGGCTCGCCCGTCTTGGCATTCACCATTTTGCCGCCCTTGATCACCCAACCGGCCTTGGCGAACAGATCGACCGCAGTCTTCAGATACTTACGCTCCGCCTGTGGCGAATCGTAGACCGGCAGCTTGAATTCCTGGGTGAAGATTTCGGGCGGCAGCTTGTCGCGATATTGCTCAAGGATCTCCAGTTCCTTGCCCTGCGGCAGTCCGCTCGATGCCAGTTCGGTGCCTTGGAAATAGCTTGATGTACGGGTATTGGAACCGAAGAACAGCGTGCGGTTCATCGACTCGAAGTCGAGCGGGTAAGTCAGCGCGGCGCGCACCAGGCGATCCCTGAACAACGGACGTCTCGTGTTGAGCATGAACGCCTGCATCGGTTCGGGTGAGGCGGTCTTGAATTCCTTCTTGATGACGTCGCCAGCCTGGACTGCCGGGAAATTATAGGCCGTGTTCCAGCGCCTCGAACTGTTTTCCGGCTTAATGTCATCCAGCCCGCCTTTGGTGAAGGCCTGCCACGCCGCATTATCGTCGAGAAAGTAGCTGAAACGCTGGGTGTCGAAGTTCTCCCGGCCGATCTTCACCGGCAGCTTGGCTGCCCAATAGTCGGGCACGCGCTGCCAGATGATTTCCGAGCCCGGCTTGAAGCTGGCGATCTTGTAGGCGGCGGACCCCAGCGGCGGCTCCAGCGTCGGCCTGGTGACGTCGCGCTTCTTTCCATTGGCGTCGGTACCTTCCCACCAGTGCTTCGGCAGCACGACGAGATCGCCGATGATTTTCGGCAACTCCCGATTGCCCTTCTGGCTGAAATGGAATTCGACTTCGCGATCCGAGATCGCGACGGCATCGGTGACATTCTCGAAATAGCGACTGTACATCGGGCTGTTGGCCTTCAGCACCTGAAACGACCAGATGACGTCGTCGGTGGTGATCGGCTGGCCGTCGTGCCACCTGGCCCGTGGATCCAGGCGGTAGGTCGCCGAGGAATAGTCGTCCGGATGTTTGTAGGCGTCGGCGATCAGCGGATGGCTGACGCTGCCCTCGTCGGTCGCCTGCTCCATCAGCGTGTCATAAAGCAGCCCGCCGCCGAACTGTGTGAAGCCGGCTGCCGGCGAACCCTGGACGATATAGGGATTGAAGCTGTCGAACGTGCCGAGCACCACCAAATTCAGCGTGCCGCCCTTCGGCGCATCGGGATTGACGTAGTCGTAGCGCTGGAAGTTGTTGCCATATTTGGATTCGCCGATCAGCGACGAGGTGGTGCGCCATTCGTCCGCGAAGGCTGCCTGCAGGCCGCCGGCAAAAGCCGCCATAACCAGCACCGATCTGAGAAACGTTCGGCCAACCGTCATGCCTTCTCCTCTTTGCGATAGCTATCAGCAGACAATCTAGATCATTTGACGCCTATGAAAACCGAGACAGGCCGGCTTTGTCGCCGCAGATGCGCTTTTCCCATTAAAAAAGCCGGGCTGAGCCCGGCTTTCCCAAAGATATGTCCATGACAATTGCGTTATTGCGCCGGTGCTGGTGCGGGAGCAGCAGGGGCTGGTGCAGGTGCTGCACCCTCTGCAGGCTTTGCCGGCGCTGCACCCTCGGCGGGCGCGGCCGCTGAAGCGCCAGGCGTCGGCAGTGGCTTCGGATTGTCCGACAGCGTGCGCAGATAGGCGATGACGTTGGCGCGGTCCTCATCCTTCGGCAGGCCGGCAAAACCCATAGCCGTGCCCTTCACGTCCTTCTTGGGCGACAGGAGGAAGTGGTCGAGGTTCTCGTAGGTCCACTTCTCCGCGCCGGCCTTCGAATATTCCTTCATGCCAGCCGAATAGGCAAAGCCCTCGTGAGAGGCCACTGGACGATCGACGACGTCCCACAGATCGGGGCCGACCTTGTTAGGCCCGCCCTTTTCGCCGGAGTGGCAGGCCTGGCACTTCTTGAACACGGCGGCACCCGCCTCGACATTGGCGTTGGCCAGGAGGTCGGCGATCGGCTTGGCTTCTGCCGCCGGGGCTGCCGGGCCGCCCTCGGCAGGCTCCTCGGTCGCCTCGATGGCGAAGCCGGGTTTTTCCGGTGCGGGGGAGGCGAACAGCGCATCGGACACGATGCCGACGGAGAACACGACGAACACGGTTCCGAGCAGCCCGCCGATCAGCTTGTTGATTTCGAAAGAGTCCATACGCCCCAGGCTCCCTTTTCCGGCGGACCGATCCGTCCACTCCGTCCGTCGGTAATCGTGAACCACCCCGCGAGGCGGTCAAATCGGGCGGAAACTAGGTCTTTTGCTCTGGCGTTGCAACACCTATAAGGGCGCTTCCAGTGAGACCTTTTGCCACTTTTCCCATCCTCTTTTTCGAACGCTTCGTCACCCGATGTCCACGCTCATCCTCATCCCGGCCCGCATGGCCTCGACCCGCCTGCCGGGCAAGCCGCTGGCCGACATCGCCGGCGCTCCGATGATCGTCCACGTCGCCCGCCGCGCCGCCGAGGCCGGGCTTGGCCGGGTGGTGGTCGCCACCGATACGCAAAGCGTGGCCGAAGCGGTGCGTGCGCACGGGTTCGAGGCGGTGATGACGCGGGCGGATCACGAATCGGGCTCCGACCGCATCTTCGAGGCGCTGGCCACGCTGGATCCAGGGCGCAAGGTCGAAACGATCGTCAATGTGCAAGGCGACCTGCCGACCATCGATCCCGAGATCATCAATGCCGCGCTGAGGCCTTTCGAGGATGCGACGGTCGACATCGCCACGCTCGGCATCGAGATCGTCCGCGACGAGGAAAAGACCAATCCGAATGTCGTCAAGATCGTTGGCTCGCCGCTGTCGGAGACACGGCTGCGGGCGCTCTATTTCACCCGCGCCACGGCACCTTGGGGCGAGGGGCCGCTCTATCATCACATCGGCCTCTATGCCTATCGCCGCTCAGCGCTCGAACGCTTCGTCGCGCTGAAGCCGTCGCCGCTGGAACGGCGCGAGAAGCTCGAGCAGTTGCGGGCGCTGGAGGCCGGCATGCGCATCGACGCCGAGATCGTGCAGTCCGCGCCGTTCGGCGTCGACACGCCGGACGACCTCGAACGCGCCAGAACCATCCTTTCAACCTGAGACATTTGGTCAACCCGAGACATTTGGCATGCCTGAAAAAACCAACAGAATATCCTTCCAGGGCGAGCCGGGCGCCAATTCAGACACCGCCTGCCGCAACATGTTCCCTGATATGGAGCGGTTGCCGTGCCCGACCTTCGAGGATGCCTTCAACGCGGTCGAGACCGGCAAGGCCGACCTCGCCATGATCCCGATCGAGAACACGATCGCCGGCCGCGTTGCCGACATCCACCATCTCCTGCCGGAATCGAAGCTGCACATCGTCGGCGAATATTTCCTGCCGATCCATTTCCAGCTGATGGTCTTGCCGGGCGTCAGGCGCGACGAGATCAAAACCGTGCACAGCCACATCCATGCGCTCGGCCAGTGCCGCAAATACATCCGCAAGAACGGCTGGAAGCCGGTGGTCGCCGGCGACACGGCGGGTTCCGCCAAGCTGGTCGGCGAGGTGAAGGATCGCACCATGGCGGCGCTTGCCCCGGCGCTGGCCGCGACGCTCTACGGGCTCGACATCATTGAGGAGAATGTCGAGGACACCGACAGCAACGTCACCCGCTTCGTCGTGCTGACCAAGAACAGGCAATGGGCCGACCGCCCTTCCGCCGCCGCCAAGATGATGACGACGTTCATCTTCCGCGTCCGCAACGTGCCGGCCGCGCTCTACAAGGCGATGGGCGGCTTCGCCACCAACGGCATCAACATGACCAAGCTGGAGAGCTACCAGCTCGGCGCCTTCACGGCGACCCTGTTCTATGCCGATATCGAGGGCCATCCCGACGATCCGCTGGTCAAGCTCGCGCTCGACGAGCTGCGCTTCTTCTCGCGCGAAATGCGGATCCTGGGTGTCTATCCCGCCAGCGAATCGCGCGAGCAATGGAAGGTGGCGGATTAGCTCCCTTCTTTGAGCACGATCTTTTCCGAAATCCGATATCACGCGAGCCAAGGAAATAGGGCTCGATGCGCTTGAGCTGAGCCTTGAGCCCGAATTTATCAGACATCGGCAGGTCCTCCTGCCGCACTTGAATCACGATGTCACGTCAGATGGTATGCAGCCCAGCCGAGGGTCGGATGCGCGGACCTAGCGGCCGCTCATACGACGGGCCTTGTTCGGGATGCCCTATGTCCTGCGCATCTTGATTCCGCCCTCCGCCTCAGTATACGTTCCCATCATGATGTTCATGTCCACATTCTTCCCCCTGATCTGAGCGGCCCAAGTCGTTCCGGCGCATCCGCGCCAATCAGATCAAGACGGCTGCGCTGACGCGATGGCCGAACGGAGAATGTGTAATGCCCAAAACCGAGCACATCGGCCTGACCTCGCATCAGGTCCAGAACTTCATCGACGACGGTTTCGTCAAAATCGAAAATGCCTTCAGCACCCACCTTGCAAAGCAATGCAGGGACGAGCTGTGGGCGGATATTGGTCTGTCGCCAGACGAACCCGAAAACTGGATTCATCCAGTTGTTCGGGTGGGGTTCAAGGCTTCGCCCCCATTCGTTGAAACCGCCAACACGCCGATCCTGCACAAGGCCTACGTTCAACTCGTTGGTGAGGATCGCTGGATTGCGCCCAAAGCCCTCGGGACCTTTCCGATCCGCTTTCCCTCACCAGAGTCACCTGGTGATGATGGCTGGCATGTGGACATGAGTTTTGGCGACGACAATCCGGATTTCATGGAATGGCGTGCCAATGTGAAGAGCAGCGGACGCGCATTGCTGATGCTCTTCCTGTTCTCGGATGTTGGCCCGGATGATGCGCCCACGAAGATACGGAAAGGTTCGCATGCCACCATTGCGAAGGAGTTACTGCCCTATGGCGACGCGGGCGCGACGCTCAGGCAGATCTCTGCCAATGGCTACGCTTCTACAGAAGATTGCGAGGTTGAACTGGCAACTGGCGCGGCAGGCACCGTCTATCTGTGCCACCCATTCCTCGTTCATGCCGCTCAACCTCACCGAGGGGAGCGGCCGCGCTTCATGGCACAACCACCGCTGCTGCCGAGGGGTGAGTTTGACCCGGTTTTGGCGCCGTCGCCGGTTCAGGTCGCCATCCGTCAGGCTTGTGGGCTAACGCTATAGTCAGACAACACCCGGGACCGCCGAACGGTCCCGGGTACTCCAAAAGACCACGGGCTCGGAGCCGTCGTCCGATTCATCGAGGGCTCTGCGGCATCCCGACGTGGCGCCTTGCCAGGTGATGAGCGCCAGGCGACATTCCTGCGATGTGGCTTCTAAAACTGACGCTCGCAGTCGCTGGATTGTATGCGGCCGTTGTCACCGTCGCGTATGTGCTTCAGTCCTGGCTGATCTTTCCGGCCGGCTTTGCGGCTTTCGGACCCGATCTGCCGGCCGGGGCCCGCCATGTCGAGCTGGCGACGGAGGATGGCGAGCGCGTCGTTCTGGTACGCCTGCCGCCAAGACAGGCGGAGGCCACACCACGCCCGCTCCTGCTGGGGTTCGCCGGCAATGCCTGGAATGCCGACGCACTTGCCCTCATGCTGCACCAGCTATTCCCCGAACATGAGGTCGCTGCGCTGCACTATCGCGGATATGCGCCGAGCAGCGGAAGCCCTTCGGCCTCCGCCCTGTTCGAGGACGCCCGACGCGCCCATGACCACCTGGCCGCCGATGCCAAAGCCGGCATCGTCGCCATCGGCCTTAGCCTCGGCGCTGCGGTTGCGGTCGATCTGGCGACAGTCCGGCCCTTGCGCGGCATTGTCATGGTGACGCCCTTCGACTCGCTGAAGGAACTCGCCGCTCACCACTATCCCTGGCTGCCGGTGCGCCTCTTGCTGCGGCACCGCATGGAAGCGGCAGAATCTCTGCGCGACCTCGATGTGCCCACAGCCGTCATCACTGCCGAGAACGACACCATCGTTCCCGCGGCACGCTCGGCACCTCTGCGTGAGGCCGCCCGTGATCTGCGCAGCCACATCGCTATAGCGGCTGGCCACAACGACCTCTATGGCCATCCCGACTTCGCCGGCGCGCTACACGCCTCCGTTGCGGCGGTCACGCACGATTGACGAGCACTGGGCGGTGAGCGGACAAGCTCTGGCAGCAATTTGGCCGCAAATCGCGAGCGGACCGTCAACCGCGCCGCGCCGCCTCGATCGCGGCGACGTCGATTTTCCTCATGGTCATCATGGCATCAAACGCGCGCTTTGCTTCGTCGCCGCCAGCCGCCAGCGCTTCAGTCAGTACGCGTGGGGTGATTTGCCAGGAAACGCCCCACTTGTCCTTGCACCAGCCGCACGCGCTCTCCTGGCCGCCATTGCCGACGATGGCATTCCAGTAGCGGTCGGTCTCCTCCTGATCGTCGGTGGCGATCTGGAACGAGAAGGCTTCGTTGTGCTTGAAAGCGGGACCACCGTTGAGGCCGAGACAAGGAATGCCCGCAACTGTGAAGTCGACCGTCAACACGTCGCCCTCCTTGCCGGCTGGGTAGTCACTGGGTGCACGGTGCACCGCACTCACCACGCTGTCAGGAAAGGTCGCGGAGTAGAAGCGGGCGGCAGCCTCGGCGTCCTTATCGTACCAGAGGCAGATCGTATTCTTCGCCATTGCGGGTTCCTTTCGCCTTGAAGCCAAGATTTCGACCTTGTTTCCCCATCCCCTCCCTTCCGAAATAGGTAGCCAAACGCTTTTCTCCACCCCGGAAGCGTCCGGCCCGCCCCGGCGATCGCAAAGGGCTGCTTACCCTTAGCGTCGCGGTCCGCATTGGGTGGACAGACATTCTCGTTGTTTCCCAAAGCGGACTTTCGCGCGATGACCGGAGTTGGCCCTTTTTGCACACCATCACGGGCCGACCGGCCATGTACACGACAGGCGGGTCGCGGAAGGTGTTTCAATTGAAAGCAGACTCCTGCCCTCCTGAAATCAGAATGTAACGTCCTCCGCGAATTTTCGCCCCGCCGTCGTCCGCATCGGATCGACGAGCGGACGGAATTTGAGTCAGCACGGAGTTTGTCACCATGACTACGAAGAAAACAGGCAGGCCGACCGGGCCACGGATCGTCGGTCTTCGCCACGTCGGCATGGTCGCCGAAAACCCGGCTGCGCTCGCACGATTTTATGAGGATGTCCTCGGCCTTCAGATGGTCGGCGGCAGTGGCGAAGAAAACCCATTCGGTGCCACTGCATTCCTGAGCAGCGACCCGGCCGAAGACTCCCATCAGATCGCGATCTTCACCAATCCTGCCTTGCGCCACATCGCTTTCAAGGTCGGCACATTGGCCGATTTGCGCGCCGCTTACATGCGCATCGTCGACATGGGGCTGCCGATCAAGATGGCCTTCAATCATGGTGTATCGCTTGCGTTCTATTTCGAAGACCCTGAGGGAAATCTCGTCGAAGTCTACTGGGCGACCGGCATGGCCTTCGACCAGCCTTACGGGGATCCGCTCGATTTGACGCTGCCCGAAGAGGCCTTGCGGCAGGAGGTCGAGCAACTGGTGCGGCAGGCGAGTGAACAGGTTTCGCTATCTCCGTCGTCGGCGTCCACGTCATAGCGCGGAGCGGTCGCTCCTTCATCCCTCCTACCATTCAATTCTCACGCCTGACGAGGAAATAGTAATGACGACACCGCTACCGCGGACGCGTACTGCTGGCTTGCGCAGATCGGACTGATCGATAAGGCGGCTCTGCCGATCCTCGGCACGACGCAATCGCGCGCGCTGACCGATGTAGCCGCGCCGCTCAACGCGCTGATTTCCTCCTCCGCGCGTTTCGCGCGGCCAAGAAGAGACAGGTGACAACCGGCAACGGGATCGCCGCGAAAGGGGCCGATCGGCGTGGCGGCTTACGGACTGAGAGTCGCCAGCCGGATATTATCGCCGTGTGGCGGCACCGCTGCTACGACGGTAGCTTCCGACGCGGTGGAACTTGTGATTGGAATGCGTCCGCATGCTTATCTTGTTCATCATCGCAGCCATTGTCTTTCGCATCGTGATGCTTGCGATCTCGGTGCGAAATGAAAAGGCGCTGCGACAGAATGGGGCCATCGAGTACGGCTCGCGTAACTCGCGCTGGCTCGCCCTGGCCCACGTTGCCTTTTACATCGCAGCTTCGATTGAAGGCCTTGCTCGACCGACGTCTCTCGACCTCGTCACGATCATCGGGCTAGTCCTGTATGGCTTCGGTGCCGTGATGTTGCTGGTCGTCTCGTTTCTGCTTGGTCGCCTCTGGACGATAAAGCTAATGATCGCCCGAGACCATGTGCTGATAACGCACCCTCTTTTCCGGTGGGTTCGCCATCCGAACTATTATCTCAACATTCTCCCCGAGCTCTTTGGCTTCGCGCTTACGCTGCACGCCTTTGTCACTCTTGTGGTCGGCCTGGCGATCTACGCAGTGCCGCTCGGCATCCGCATATTCCAGGAGGAAAGGGCGATGCGCAAGCACTTCCCTGGCTACTGACAGACTGATGCCGTCTGCTGGTTAGAGCGCTTCAGCATAGCCAGAGGGAATTATCAACTCAAAAAAAGCTGATGTATTTCAAATGAAACAATCAAGACATAACACGTAAACATTGGGGTGGTAGCCAAGCTGGCCTCGGGACGTGGAGCGTAAGTAAGTATGTCTATTTACAGACTCACTTTCTACGTCAGCAAAATCCGAGATATTTCGTGGAAGCCTAGGAATACAGGAGAGCATCCAGATGGCATCAAGATCAGCAACCTTGGTCGCGTCTGCAATCGCGATCATAACTACCACCACCGACGCCCCGGCCGCTCCGCTGACACCGGCGGAGGCAGCGCGGATCGACGCATCGTCGTTCCCCGCGCCCGGCGAGCCGAGCCTTGCCGAAATCCGCCATGCAACGGAGCGATTCCGCAACGTCAACGTCGCGCTCGCGGAGGGCTACATCCGCGATCCTGCCAACATGTGCGAGACCGCCGAAATGACGGGACAGCCGCAGAAATTAGGGGCTATGGGCCTCCACTACTTTCGCCCCGATATGCTCGGCATCACCGCTCCGCCCAACCCGCGCGTCGACGGCACCGGCACGCACACGGACTTCGGCAAGCCCGCGGTCCTCGTCTACGAGCCGCAGGCCGACGGATCGCTCGAGTTGATCGCGGTGGAGAATCTCGTCTTCGCGAAAGCGTGGAAGGAAGCCGGCCACGACGCCCCGCCTTCCTTCTACGGCGTTCCCTGGGACACCATGATCGACGACCCGGCGACGCCCGCGGATGAGGCGCATAACTTCGAGCCGCATCACGACCGGCACGTCTGGCTCTATCGAGAAAACCCGAACGGCATCTTCGCCCAGTTCAACCCGCGGGTGACCTGTGAGCACCACAACCCCGGTGCGTCCCACCAGCATGCGTCAGGCCAGTAACAAGCGGCGACCCGGCTCACCTGCCGTTCGGCTCGCGCCGAGCGGCAGGTGAGCCGGGCGTCGTCTGGTCGAACTTGCTCGTTCAGAGCGATTGGATTTTGGTCCTACCCCAGCGGCTCGTAGTCGATCTCGAGAAACGCCTCGACCTCTGGGATCCAGCGGTCGCGGACGAAGGCGACATGATCAGGATGGTCGTTGTAGCGGGAATAGGCGGCCTGGTCGGCGAACTCCATCGAAAAGCCGAAACGATAATCGTTCTTCGGGCTGACCTGCCGCAACTGCTCGAACTTTTCGACGCCCGATATCGCCGCGAGCACTTTCGCATCAGTGAGGAATTTCACCTCCTCGGCCGAGTTCTCCCTGTGCTTCAGCCTGAACACCACAGTGTGACGGATCAATTTCTGCTCCCCTATAGCGTTTACGCGCTGTCGGCCCAGGCGCGGATCAGGTGATGGGCAAATGATCGCCACCGGGTCGGTGCGCGGAAAATGCTCGGTGCCGCAGGCCGGGCAGTGTCGCTTGTAGCCGCCCACCCGCATTTCGACTAGGCGAAAAAGCCATCGAAATTCAAACAGCGCAGTTCGATAGCCTTCTTTCCAAAGCCATGGATGCAGACGCAAGCAACGGAATTCACCCATCCGTATGCCATCCGTAAGTGCGCTTCTCGCATGGTCGTGCGGGCACAATTCACTGCTCGGAGGTTCACCATGCATGACGTTTCATCTTCTCATCTCTCAGGCAGCATTTCGCGAGACATGTTTGTTTCTTTCGTCCGCGACCTGCTGGGCAGCTATCCGAATCCAGACGAACCGCAGCCGCGAGGTCCCTGGGATCCAATCATCTTTGCCGCCTTGCAGCGAATGGCATGGTTCGGTCCACATCCGGAACCCTGGCACTCGCTGTTCGGGTCGGGTCCATCGGCTCGGTGGTCCACGGCGCTGTTTCACGTCATCGCCCAGCGGCATCCTGAACTGTGGGATATCCTTGGCGGCCCCCTGTTTCGGGTGGCGCTCAATCCGCAGCCGCTACCGCCCCGCATCGCCTTCGCCGCCGCTCTGGCCGACGGGTTGATCGAGCGCGCAGCGTCTGCTCAGGAAATCGCGGACTGGCTGCCACAGCAGGGGGAACAGCGCGGCATCATCATCGTCAGCGGCCGTCTCCTGCAGTACGTCGACGAGCTTTGCGGCAACGGCCTCAGGCTCAAATTCCCTAAGCCCGTTCCACCGCCGCCGTGGTGGCAGGAGCAGTTGAGTGGCGCCGACCTGGCGGCAATGGGCGTCCGGTTCGAGAGCGCGGCAGCGCAGGTTGTCAACGAGGCGCTCGGAGGCGCATTCCGTCAGGCCGGCGTCAAACTTATTCAGACCGGGCTATCGAAGTTCCAATAGCGGCAGACGAGCGATCGCTGTGGCCGACCTGCAGCATTCTTGCTCGGATTGAAGTGTTGTGGTGGGGCGGATTTGGGTCAGGGTCGAGGGGTTCGGTGCAGTTGCAATATCGCTGCAACCGCGCCGAAGCCCGAAGGCTCTGACCCAAATGGCCCAGTCATTTTGGTCCCACAAACCTTTACGCGCTGTCGGCCCAGGCGCGGATGAGGTTATAGGCGATCGCCCCCTTCGGCGGCGTGACTAGGCCGCCCGGATGCTCGCGAGCCAGCATCGAGAGCACCTCGTCGCGAAAGAACCAGCGGCAGTCTTCCAGCTCGTTGAGGTCGGCCTGGATGTCGTCGTTGAGCGGTTCGCCGAAGCAGCCGATCATCAGCGAATAGGGAAACGGCCAGGGCTGGCTGGCGTGGTAGACGACCCGGCCAAGCCTGATGCCGGCTTCCTCCAGCGTTTCACGACGCACCGCCGCCTCGATCGTCTCGCCGGGTTCGATAAAGCCGGCAAGCGCCGAATACATGCCCGGCGCGAAATGCCGGCCGCGGCCAAGCAGGCATTTTTCGCGCGTCGCGGTCAGCATGATCGCCACCGGGTCGGTGCGCGGAAAATGCTCGGTGGCGCAGGCCGGGCAAAGCCGCTTGTAGCCGCCGGCCCGCATTTCGGCTTCGGTGCCGCATTTGCTGCAGAAGCGATGGCTCGCATGCCAGGCGAGCAACGCTGCCCCTTGCGCCATGGCGCCGGCCGCCGCTTCGTCGATCAGCCCCTGCATATAAACCGAACGATAGTCGATGGCCTTGATCGTCTCCGGCAATTGTTCGGGATCGATCCCAGCCGGCACGGCGAGCACCGGGCCGCTGTCGGAAAAACCGAGCAGGACGCCATGGTCGAGCGACGCCTGGAGCGGCTGGCTTTCCCCGGCGCCGAACCAGGGGTCGAAGCCGCCACCAATGAGCTTCAGATAGAGACGCCCGCCATGCATCAGCAAAAGCCTGGCCGAGGGATCGGCGAGAGCCATTTCGACGGAATCGTCGGCGCGATTCTCGGATTGCCGGTCGATCACATTGCCGGCGAAGCCGACGAACTGGCTCGGCTCGCGCAAGGGCGCGTCAAACAGGCGGAAGCTCATGGGAGACTCTGGATTTCAGGATGGACACGGGACAGGCTTATAGCGCCGCCTTTATCTGTTGCGCAAACCGGCGCAGGTCCGGGCGCTGGTAGGGCTCGCGCATGCCGTGGCCCCACACCGGGCCCGGCCAGCCGGGATCGCCTTCCGAACGCGCGATGACATGGACATGCAACTGGCGCACGATATTGCCGAGTGCGCCGGTGTTGATCTTGGTGCAGCCAGTCACCCTCTTCAGCGCCTGCGCCACCATATTGGTCTCGAAGGTCAGCATCGCCTGGTCGAGCGGCGTCAAATCGTGGATTTCCTCCACACCCGGTCGCTGCGGCACCAGAAGCAGCCACGGCCAGCGGCGATCGTTCATCACCCGCAACTCGCACAGCCCGAGCCACATCAACTGTTCGCTGTCCGTCTCCAGACGAGCATCCAGCGTGAATCCGGCCTTGAGGCCCGGCAACATCGGCGTTTCCTTCGCTTTTGTAGTGTTTTTTAAACGTCATGAACGCTAAAGCGGCTGC
The DNA here is from genome assembly GCF_004022765.1 of Mesorhizobium sp. M6A.T.Cr.TU.014.01.1.1. Classification (NCBI taxonomy): domain Bacteria; kingdom Pseudomonadati; phylum Pseudomonadota; class Alphaproteobacteria; order Hyphomicrobiales; family Phyllobacteriaceae; genus Mesorhizobium; species Mesorhizobium sp. M6A.T.Cr.TU.014.01.1.1. Next base: position 65,330 of record NZ_RZPG01000023.1, on the reverse strand, counting down.
CGGGGGGCCGCAAGAGGGCGGCAAGCGAATCATTGCTCCGTGACGGCAGTTATGCTATTGATTTGGGCATGGTGCTGATTTGCGCCGATGACCCGCCCCCCGAGGCGGTTTTTTTGTTTCAGCTTTCGGCGTTACCCCTGCTGATTGATCCTGCGCACTTGCATTTCATCGCCGAATTGCCGATATGGAAAGCGGGAGGTTGGTGGTGGACGGTCCACTCGCCAACCGGGTCAGGTCCGGAAGGAAGCAGCCCTAACGAGCCCGGAACGGGTCATTGTTCCAGCCTCCCGCCTCTTCGCCTTTCTCCCGCGACATTGACGGCGCCAAGCCCTGCGGGCGAAACTATGCGCAGGAATCGGCCGCCTCCAGCGGCGGCCTTGGAGCTTTACGGGCGAATGAGCGAAGCCGGAAATTCGGGAACGGAAAAGGCCGCCGCCTATCGCGTTCTGGCGCGCAAATACCGTCCTGCGAATTTCTCCGAACTGATCGGCCAGGAGCCGATGGTTCGCACCCTCACCAACGCCTTCGCCACCGGCCGCATCGCCCAGGCCTGGATGCTGACCGGCGTGCGCGGTGTCGGCAAGACGACAACGGCGCGCATACTCGCGCGGGCTCTGAACTACAAAACATCGACCGTCGACCAGCCTTCGGTCGATCTTGCCGTTCCGGGTGAGCACTGCCAGGCGATCATGGAAGGCCGCCATGTCGACGTCATCGAGATGGACGCTGCCTCGCACACCGGCATCGACGATATCAGAGACATCATCGAGCGCGTGCGCTACGCGCCGGTGTCGGCGCGCTACAAGGTCTACATCATCGACGAAGTGCACATGCTCTCGACCCAGGCCTTCAACGGCCTGCTGAAGACGCTGGAAGAGCCGCCGCCGCACGTCAAATTCATCTTCGCCACCACCGAAATCAGAAAAGTTCCGATCACCGTTTTGTCGCGCTGCCAGCGCTTCGATCTCAGGCGTATCGATGCCGGCGCGCTGGTCGCGCATCTCTCCTCGATCGCCGCTAGGGAAGGCATTGCGGTCGACGACGACGCGCTGGCGATGATCGCCCGTGCGGCCGAAGGCTCGGCGCGCGATTCGCTGTCCATCCTCGACCAGGCGATCGCCCATGGCAGCGGTACTGTCAGTGCAGAGGCGGTGCGCGCCATGCTCGGGCTGGCCGACCGCGCCCGCATCGTCGACCTGTTCGAATATGTGATGAAGGGCGACGTGGCGGCCGCCTTGGCCGAGTTCCGCAACCAATACGATACCGGCGCCGATCCGGCCGCGGTGCTGACCGACCTTGCCGAGTTCAACCACCTCGTCACGCGACTGCGCTTCGTGCCGACTGCCCTCGATGACGCCTCGCTGTCCGAGGACGAGCGCCGGCGCGGCGCCGACTTCGCCAAGGCGCTGTCGGTCAGGGTAATGTCGCGGACCTGGCAGATGCTGTTGAAAGGCATTCCCGAGGTGCAGTCTTCCAATCGGCCGGTCAGCGCCGCCGAAATGGTGCTGATCCGGCTGGCCCATGCCGCCGACTTGCCGACATTGGACGAGGCATTGAAATCGCTGGAGGGCGAAGCATTGGTGCCGAACGGCGCGCCACGCTCGAATGGTGCGCCCGCAAATACTGGCCCGGCAAGTCCCGGCCCAGCAAGTGCCGGTAATGGCGGCGGCGCCAGCGCCGTGGCCCAGACGCGGATGCCGACGGCCAATGGCGGCGCGCAGACCATGCGGCTGGTCGAGCCCGAGCCGATGCCTGCAGCCTTCGTTCCCGCGCCGGCGCCGGAGCCGGTTGCGGATGCGCCGCCAGTGCCGGTGAAATCGCTGGCCGATATCGTCGCGCTTGCCGACGCCCAGCGCGACATGGCCTTCAAGGTGCTGGTGAAGCGCTGCGTGCGCTTGGTGCGCATCGAGCCGGGCCGCATCGACGTCAGCTTGACCGATGACGCGCCGAAAATGCTGCTCAACGATCTGACCGCCAAATTGCGTGCCTGGACCGGCCGCAGCTGGCTGGTGTCGCTGTCGAAGGAAGAGGGCGGTCAGACGCTGGCCGAAATGGAATCGACCAAACGCGAAAACGCCCTCCTCGATGCCAAGAGCGACCCGACCGTCGCCGCCATCCTGGCGCGGTTTCCCGGCGCCAAGATCATCGACGTGCGCATTCCCGACGCACCGGAAGCCGATGCGGTCGAGGCCGAAGTTCCGGTCGAGCCGGCGGCGGACGACGACGAAACCTAGAGCATGATCCCGAACCGAAGGTCAGCGAAGCAAAAAGTGGGAACCGGTTTTCGGAGAAGATCATGCTCAACAACAAGCAATAACAATCGTAGAGGACCACGCGATGAAAGATCTTCTCGGCCTGATGGGCAAGGCGAAGGAAATGCAGGCCAAGTTCCAGGCCATGCAGGACGAGATCGCCACGCTGGAAGCCACCGGGCAGGCCGGCGGCGGCTTGGTCAGCGTGACGCTGACCGGCAAATTCGAGATGAAGTCGCTGAAAATCGACTCGTCTCTGTTCAAGGAGGACGAGGTCGAGATTCTGGAGGATCTGCTTCTCGCCGCCCACAATGACGCCAGGGCCAAGGTCGAGCAGATGATGCAGGAAAAGACCCAGGCACTGACCGCGGGACTGCCGATACCACCGGGAATGAAGCTGCCGTTCTAGATCTGAGCTTTAGCGTTCAGCGGCGCCATGACCAAAGAGCCATCAGCCAGGTTGATAGAGCAGCGCCTCCGAAACAGGATCTATGAGATCCTGGAAATCCTGGCCGACTGCGATGCGGGCGTGAATCTCGTTGGAATCAATGGCTATTTCAATCTCTTCGACGATTTCCTCCATCGTCCGTCCATCGAATCCGGCATGTCCGTCCTGTCGAAGGATGAACGTGCCATCGTGCTGGAAATCGCCCATCTTCTAGAAGAAGCCTGCGTGGCTATGCCCGATTTCACCAAGGCTGAGTTCGTCGAAAGCGGCTGGCCGCGGCAGATTGCGCCGAAAGCGACGGTCGCACGGATGCTGTTCCTGCAACGCGGGCTGTTTTCGGAGGAGTTCGATGAGGCCGAACCCGGGCAACGGTTCGTGCCGTCAGCCAGTTAAATCTGCCCTCTATCGGGTGTGTCTGTTCTGCCACTTTCCGCTTAATAACGCTTTAGCCATCTTTTTGCCTGAAAGTGTCTCATTCTTGCCGCAGCCTGGGCGGGCTGGCAGCAGAAACGAGGGGATACCTGTTGATCTCTACCCGATGGAAGATGCCGTTGTTGCTCGGCGTCGTCACGTCTCCGCTGTTTTTGGCCGCCTGCAGTCAGACCACCTCGCATGGCCTGTCCGTGGCCAGTCTGACCGATGCCGTCAGGTCCCGGCCCTCCAGTCACACAGCGAAGGACAAGGAGTGCCTCCAGCGCGCGATGTTCTTCGAATCCAACCGGTCGAGCCGTGACGGCATGATTGCCGTTGGCACCGTGGTCATGAACCGGCTGCGCTCCGGCAAGCACGGCAACACCATCTGTCAGGTGGTCGGCGAGCGCGGGCAGTTTGCGCCGGGCGTGATGACACGGCGGATGAATTCGAAGGCGATGCCCGATGTCGAGGAGGCCGCCGAGGCGGTGCTCAAGGGCGAGCGCAAGGCCAAGCTGAAGAACACGATGTTCTTTCACACCGCCGGCCTGCGCTTCCCCTACAAGAACATGCACTACACGATGGTTGCCGGCGGCAACGCCTTCTATGAAAAGCGCGGCCGGAACTGGAAGCCGCTGCCGGACGAGCCCACGGTCGCGGTGGCACAAGCCACGCCGCGGGCGCCGGCGGCCACCGCTCCGGTGACGCTCGTCGCCTCCGCGGCGCCGGTTCCCAAAGCAACACCCGCCAAGGCAACCTATGTGACCGCGATCGCATCGCAGCCGGTAAAGCCGACTCTGGAGAAGGTGACGCCACAGAAGGCGACCCTTGTTGCGATGCAAGAACCGATGCAGGAGCCGGACGCGGCCCGTTTCGGCGGCACGGCCGACACCCGGCCTGTCACCTCGTTCCCGGCCGCGTCGGCCGAGCCGACAATGGCGTTTGAATCGACCCCCGAGAACACCGACGCCATCGGTGCGATGATCGCCGGCCAGACCCGGCCGCTGGAAGAAAACTGAGGCGGTCGACGTCGGCGCCGCCCCTCATCTGGCTGCCATCTTCTCCCCGTATTAGTGACGGGGAGAAGGACGCTCTCGTCGATGATTTCGCCAATCGTCAGCCTTGCAGGAAGGGTGCCGAGGTCGCGGTCTGCCCTTTCTCCCCGTCACTATACGGGGAGAAATGCCCGGCAGGGCAATGAGGGGCGGCGCAAGCCGACGCGATTGTCCCGCAGCAGCGTCGTTGCGTTGAACATCACCCGCCGCTGCGGTGTTTCAAAACCCATTGAAAAATCCTAAACCGATGCGATGTCGAAGCGAATCGCCGGTCCCGAGATCGAACGCCTGATCCAGCTCCTGGCCAAGGTGCCGGGGCTCGGTCCCCGTTCGGCCAGGCGAGCCGCACTCCACCTCATCAAGAAGAAGGAGCAGCTGCTGGCGCCGCTCGCCGCCGCCATGAGCGAGGCGGTCGACAAGGTGCGCATCTGCTCGACCTGCGGCAATGTCGACACGTCCGACCCCTGCATGATCTGCACCGATCCGCGCCGTGACCCCGGCACGCTCATCGTCGTCGAGGACGTGGCCGACCTGTGGGCGCTGGAGCGGGCGGCCGCCATGAATGTCCGCTACCACGTGCTCGGCGGCTCGTTGTCGCCGCTCGACGGCATCGGCCCCGAGCAGCTCAACATTCGCTCGCTGGTCGACCGCGTCGCCGGCGGCGAGGTCAAGGAGGTGATCCTCGCCGTCAACGCCACGGTCGAGGGCCAGACCACCGCGCACTATCTCACCGACCAATTGTCCGGCTTCGACATCAAGGTAACGCGGCTGGCGCATGGCGTGCCGGTCGGCGGCGAGCTCGACTATCTCGACGAAGGCACGCTGGCCGCGGCGCTGCGCTCGCGTACGGCGTTTTGAGGCGATTGGGGGAGGGGTATTCTTGAGATGATTGCATTCTTTCGCGCCCCTCTCTGTCCTGCCGGACATCTCCCCCACACGGGGGGAGATCGGACGTCACGCCGGCTTTCGCTAACCTTCAACGCTGGAGAAAAGCTGCCATCGCCAAAGCTGCCAATCTCCCCCCAAGTGGGGGAGATGTCCGGCAGGACAGAGGGGGGCGCGACAGAACGTCGACTTTGCGGATTGGCGTTCTTTCTTGCTACGCTCGTTGTCCTCCTCCTCGCCACCCCCGCCTCCGCAGCAAAAATCGACGACCAGTTTCACGCCTGGCTGCAAGGCGACCTCTGGCCCGAAGCCAACGCCAAAGGCATCTCCAGAAAAACCTTCGACGCCGCCTTCGACGGCGTCAAGCCGAACCTCAAACTGCCCGACCTGGTGATGCCGGGCAAAAAAGCGACGACACCGCAGAAGCAGCATCAGGCGGAGTTCGGTTCGCCCGGCGCCTATTTCGCCGAAAAGACGGTTCGCGCCGTCACATCAGGCGGTCGGTCGCGCGCGGCGGCCAATGCCAGGACGATCGCCGCGATCGAGAAACGCTACGGCGTGCCGGGCGAGGTGCTGCTGGCGATCTGGGGCCGCGAGACCGGCTTCGGCGCGGCGAAAATGCCTTACGATGCTTTCGAAGTGCTGGGCACCAAGGCGTTCATGGCGACCAGGAAGGACTTCTTTCGCACCGAGTTGCTCGCAGCGCTCGAGATCGTCGAGCGTGGGCTGGCCCCTGTCAGCGCGATGAAGTCGTCCTGGGCAGGCGCGCTCGGCCAGCCGCAGTTCATGCCGAGTTCGTTCCTGAACCATGCCGTCGATTTCGATGGCGATGGTCGGGCCGACATCTGGAACTCGGTGCCGGACACGCTGGCCTCGATCGCCAACTATCTCGTCCACTATGGTTGGGTGAAGGGCCGCGGCTGGGGTTTCGAGGTGACTGTGCCTGAAACGGTTTCCTGCTCGCTCGAAGGTCCGGACCAGGGCAAGAGGATTTCCGAATGGGCTGATATGGGCATCAAGCGGGTCGCGGCAAAGCCGTTTCCGGCGCGCGAGTTGAAGGCCGAAGGCTTTCTTTTGATGCCGGCCGGCCGTAGCGGCCCGGCCTTCATCGTCACGCCCAATTTCTACGTGCTGAAGCAATACAACACCAGCGATCTCTACGCCCTGTTCATCGGCCACGGCGCTGATCGCATCGCCCATGGCGACAGCAATTTTTCCGGCAGCTGGGGCGCGGTCGGCGGGCTCCACAGGTCGGACATCGCCACCTTGCAGCGCGCGCTGGAGGCCGAGGGCTACAATGTCGGCAGCGCCGACGGCCTGCCCGGTTTCAAGACGCGCCGCTCGATCGGCAAGTGGCAGGCCGGGAACGGTCGCGCCGCCACCTGTTTTCCCGACGCCGACTTGGTCACCGCGTTGAAATAGCTGCACTCCGGGTGTCGTGCCACGGCCGTGGTGGCTGCCCGATCTGGTCCAACCAACAGCTTTGCAAATGCTCGTTGCCGTGCTTGAAAGCGCCGGATATGGTGAGGCGGAACTGGGCAAAAATTGCCGCGACAACCGGTCCAGGGGCCATCGTTCGGTTAGAGCGCCGCGCGTCCGTTGGACGCGCAAACGACGCTCTAAGACTTTGGACTACACATCGTGCTTTCCGAAAATCGATTCCGATTTTCGGGCCGATGTGGCAAAGAACGCTGCAACCCTGAGCCGGGAACTCAGGTCAACAAAACAGGGAACAGTTAAAAATGATGATGGAAAAGTTTGCTCTACGCTCCCGCTTCTTGCTCGCGGGCGCAGCCATGTCCGCGCTGCTTCTGGCCGGCGCGCCTGCCTTTGCCGTGACGCCCGCCGACACGCTGGTCGAGGGTTTCGCGATCGACGACATCATCTCCATGGATCCGGGCGAGGCGTTCGAGCTGTCGACCGCCGAGGTCACCGGCAACACCTACGATCTGCTCGTCCGCCTCGACTTGAGCGATACGTCCAAGGTCAAGGGCGATCTCGCCGAAAGCTGGACGGTCTCCGACGACGGCCTGGTCTACACCTTCAAGCTCAAGCCCGGCCTGAAATTTGCCTCGGGCAATCCGATCACGGCGGCGGACGTCGCCTATTCGTTCGAGCGCGCGATCAAGCTCGACAAGAGCCCGGCCTTCATCATCGGACAGTTCGGCATCAATGGCGACAACGTTGCCGATAAAGCCAAGGCTGTCGATGACACGACGTTCCAGTTCACTGTCGACAAAGCCTATGCGCCGAGCTTCGTCTTGAACTGCCTGTCGGCGACCGTCGCCTCGGTCGTCGATGCCAAGCTCGTCAAGGAGCATGTCGCCGCGGTCACGCCGAGCGCCGACTACAAATACGACAATGACTTCGGCAACGCGTGGCTGAAGACCGGCTATGCCGGCTCGGGCGCCTTCAAGCTGCGCGAATGGCGGGCCAATGAGGTCGTCGTCATGGAGCGCAACGACAATTATCACGGCGAAAAGGCCAAGCTTGCCCGCGTCATCTACCGCAACATGAAGGAAAGCTCGGGCCAGCGCCTGGCGCTCGAGGCCGGCGACATCGACGTTGCCCGCAATCTGGAGCCGAACGACCTCGACGCCATCGCCAAGAATGCCGATCTCACCACCACCAGCGCGCCGAAGGGCACGGTCTATTACATCAGCCTCAATCAGAAGAACCCGAATCTCGCCAAGCCCGAGGTTCGGCAGGCCTTCAAATATCTCGTCGACTACGATGCCTTGAGCTCGACCATCCTCAAGGGCATCGGCGAGATCCACCAGACCTTCCTGCCCAAAGGCGTGCTCGGCGAACTGGACGAGAACCCGTTCAAATTCGATCTCGCCAAGGCCAAGGAACTGCTCGCCAAGGCCGGTCTCGCCGACGGTTTCAGCGTCACCATGGACGTGCGCAACACCCAGCCGGTGACCGGCATGGCGGAATCGTTCCAGCAGACGCTGGGACAGGCCGGCGTCAAGCTGGAGATCATTCCCGGCGATGGCAAGCAGACGCTGACTAAATACCGCGCCCGCAACCACGACATCTATATCGGCCAGTGGGGCCAGGATTATTTCGATCCGAACTCCAATGCCCAGACCTTCGCCAGCAACCCCGACAATTCGGATGAAGGCAAGACCAAGACACTGGCCTGGCGCAACGCCTGGGACATTCCGGACTTGAGCAAGGAGACGGAGGCGGCCCTGCTCGAGAAGGATCCGGCCAAGCGCGCCGCAATGTACCAGGATCTGCAGAAGAAGATCCTCGAAACCAGTCCCTTCATCATCGTTCACCAGCAGCTGGAAGTGGCCGGCCTGCGCAAGAACCTCAAGGGGTTCGCGCTCGGCCCGAGCTTCGACACCAACTTCGTCGGCCAGATATCCAAGGAATAATGCCGGCGGACGCGCCGCATGAGCATTGTTGAAAGCGAAGCGACGGCAGGGCGCGGCAGCGCCCGTGCTGTCGCTGTCGCGTCGTCGATCGCCCGCTTCCTGGTCATCGCGATAACCACCTATCTCGGTCTTCTCGCGGTGACCTTCTTCATCGGCCGGGTGATCCCGATCGACCCGGTGCTGGCGGTGCTCGGCGACCGGGCGCCGGCCAATGTCGTCGAGCGCACACGCCGCGAGATGGGGCTCGACCTGCCGCTGATCGAGCAGTTCTACATCTATGTGAAGAATGCCCTGAACGGCAATTTCGGCACATCGGTGCTGACCACCAATCCTGTCATGACCGACATCCGCCGCGCCTTTCCGGCGACGATCGAGCTGGCGACGCTGGGGACGCTGATCGGTTCGGTGATCGGCGTGCCGCTCGGCGTGCTGGCCGCCGTCAAGCGCGGCAGCATCATCGACCAGATCGTGCGCATCATCGGCCTGGTCGGCTACTCCGTGCCGATCTTCTGGCTGGGATTGCTGGCGCTTGTGCTGTTCTATGCCAAGCTGCAATGGGTGGCTTTTCCCGGCCGCCTCGACATCGTCTACGAATACACCTTCACGCCGATCACCGGCTTCTATCTTCTGGATGCTCTGTGGCAGCGGCAGTGGGATGTGTTTTTCGATGCCTTTCGCCACATCATCCTGCCGGCCTCGTTGCTCGGCTATTTCTCGCTTGCCTATGTCAGCCGGATGACTCGCTCGTTCATGCTGAACGAGCTTGCCCAGGAATACATCGTCGCAGCGCGCGCCAAAGGCCTGTCGGAGACACGCATCATCTGGGGGCACGCGCTGCGCAACGCGGCGGTGCCGATGGTCACCGTGATTGCGCTTTCCTATGCCGGCCTGCTCGAAGGCTCGGTGCTGACCGAGACCGTGTTTTCATGGCCGGGTATCGGCCTCTACATCACCAATTCCCTGCAGAACGCCGACATGAACGCGGTGCTCGGCGGCACCATCGTCATCGGCTCGGTCTTCATCGGCATCAATCTCCTGTCCGACCTGCTCTACCGAGTGCTCGATCCGAGGACCAAAGTGAGATGAGCGCAGAGGCGATACAAAGCCGTCGCGACTGGCTGCTCAGCGAGCGGCCGGCATCGCGCATGCAGGCAAGGCTCGGCCGCGCCTATGTGGCGTGGCGGCGCTTTTCCGCCAACCGGCTGGCGTTTCTCGGCCTGCTCATCATCATCGCTTTGCTGGTGGTCGCGGCCTTTGCCGATGTGCTGGCGCCCTATTCGCCGACAATCGGCGACCTCAAGGGCTCGCGCCTCCTGGCGCCGAGTGCCGAGCATTGGTTCGGCACCGACGACCTCGGCCGAGACATCCTTTCGCGCGTCATCTTCGGCTCGCGATGGACGCTCTACGTCGTCATTCTCGTCGCCGTCATTGCCGCCCCTATCGGCCTGCTGGTCGGCACGGTCGCCGGCTATGCCGGCGGCTGGATCGATGCGATCCTGATGCGCATCACCGACATCTTTCTGGCCTTTCCGAAGCTGATCCTGGCGCTGGCCTTTGTCGCCGCACTTGGCCCCGGCATCGAGAACGCAGTGCTCGCCATCGCCATCACCTCGTGGCCGCCTTACGCGCGCATTGCCCGCGCCGAAACGCTCACCGTGCGCAATTCGGATTACATCAAGGCGGTGCAATTGATGGGTGCCTCGCCGTTCCGCATCGTGCTTCGCCACATCATGCCGCTCTGCATCTCGTCGCTGATCATCAGGGTGACGCTCGACATGGCCGGCATCATCCTGACCGCCGCCGGTCTCGGCTTCCTCGGCCTCGGCGCGCAACCGCCGCTGCCGGAATGGGGCGCGATGATCGCGTCGGGCCGCCGCTTCGTGCTCGACCAGTGGTGGGTGGCCGGTGCGCCGGGCTTTGCCATCCTCATCGTCAGCCTCGGCTTCAACCTGCTCGGCGACGGCCTGCGCGATGCGCTCGACCCCCGGAGTGGTGATCAATGAGTAGCGACCAATGAGCACGCTGCTGGAGGTCGACGATCTGCGCGTCACCTTTCCGACGCGCACCGGCCTGATCGAGGCAGTGCGCGGCGTCTCCTTCTCGCTTGGTCGCGAGCGGCTCGGCATCGTCGGCGAGAGCGGTTCCGGCAAGTCGCAGACCGGCCGCGCCATCATGGGCCTGACCCCGCCGCAGGCCGAGGTCACTGCCAACAAACTTGCCTTCGACGGCATCGACCTGCTTGCAGCGCCGCCCCGCGACCGCCGGGCGCTGCGCGGAAAACGCATCGCCATGATCCTGCAGGATCCGAAATACTCGCTCGACCCGGTGATGAGCATCGGCCGCCAGATCGTCGAGACGCTGCGCACGCATGAGAAGGCCGGCAAGGCCGAAGCCCGCGACCGCGCGCTCGCCATGCTGGAGGCCGTGCAGATCCGTGATCCGGCCCGTGTCTTCGACCTGCATCCGCACGAGGTCTCGGGCGGCATGGGCCAGCGCGCCATGATCGCCATGATGCTGATTGCCGGGCCGGAAATGATGATCGCCGACGAGCCGACCTCGGCGCTGGACGTCACCGTGCAGCTCGACGTGCTCGGCATCCTCGACAAGCTGGTCAGCGAGCGCGGCATGGGGCTGATCTTCATCTCGCACGATCTGCGCCTGGTCTCGTCCTTCTGCGACCGGGTGATCGTCATGTATGCCGGCAAGGTGGTCGAGCAGCTGGCGGCGTCGGAGCTCGGCCGCGCCCAGCATCCCTATACGCGCGGGCTGCTCAACTGCATGCCCAAGATCGGTGCCGACCGCCACCCGCTGCCCGTGCTCGACCGCAAGCCGGAGTGGGCGGCATGACTTCGGCCCTTTCCGTCGACAGGCTGGAGGTGATCTTCGACCGTTTTCGCGCGCTGAAGGGCGTCAGCCTCGACGTGCTGTCAGGCGAATCCTTCGGCCTGGTCGGCGAATCCGGCTCCGGCAAATCGACGCTTCTCAGGGCAATCGCCGGCCTCGCACCGGCCGCTTCGGGCAGCATCACCGTCAACGGAAAAAGACTCGGCGCGCGCCGTGACAAGGCTTTCTATCGTGAGGTGCAGATGGTCTTCCAGGACCCTTACGGCTCGTTGCATCCGCGCCAGACCGTCGACCGCCTGCTGCAGGAGCCGCTCGCCATCCACGGCTTTGCGGATGGTGAGAAACGCATCCAGCGGGCGCTGGACGAAGTCGGCCTAGGGACCGGCTTCCGCTTCCGCTATTCGCATCAATTGTCGGGCGGCCAGCGCCAGCGCGTCGCCATCGCGCGGGCGCTGATCCTCGAGCCGTCGATCCTGCTGCTCGACGAGCCGACCTCTGCACTCGACGCTTCGGTGCAGGCCGAAGTGCTCAACCTGCTGGAAGAGATCCGGCGTCGGCGCAAGCTGACCTTCCTGATGGTCAGCCACGACCTCGCCATCATCACCCATATGTGCGAGCGGCTGATGGTGATGCAGAATGGCGAGGCGGTCGAACACCTCACCGCGGACGATCTCGTCCGGCGTCACGTGACGAAGGACTACACGCGCAACCTGCTCAGGGCGAGCGAAGGGTTTGTGAGGGTGTAGTTTTCTGCGTCGAGCTCCGTCGCGCCCCCCTCTGTCCTGCCGGACATCTCCCCCACAGGTGGGGAGATTGGCCGTCATCGATGGCTTCGCCTATCGTCACAGGAGTGAGCGCGGCGCCGAAACCGCAGATCTCCCTCCTTGTGGGGGAGATGTCCGGCAGGACAGAGGGGGGCGCGAAGGAACGCGACGCAATTCGCAAGCGCCCTGTCAGGCCACGCTGCCTGTAGGAACCTCGTCGCCACCGTTTGCGCTCGTGTCGTCTTCCGGCGTCGTCTTAGGCTCCTTGATCCTGAACCACGTCACATAAAGCGCCGGCAAGAACAGCAGCGTGATCGCCGTGCCGGCGATGATGCCGCCCATCATGGCATAGGCCATCGGCCCCCAGAACACTTCGCGCGCGATCGGGATCAGCGCCAGGCTGGCGGCCGCCGCCGTTAGCGCGATCGGCCGCATGCGATGCTCGGTCGCCTCGATGACGGCTGCCCAGCGGTCCTTGCCCTCGGCGACAAGTTGCTCGATCTGCACGATCAGGATGACCGAGTTGCGGATCAGGATGCCGATCAGCGCCAGCACGCCAAGGATGGCGACGAAGCCGAGCGGCGCCCCGCTCGGTACCAGTGCCGCCACCACGCCGATCAGGCCGAGCGGCGCCACCGCCACGACTAGGAACAGACGCTGGAAGCTCTGCAACTGCACCATCAGGATGGTCGCCATGACAAACAGCATCAGCGGCACCACGGCAGCGATCGGCCCCTGGCTGTTGGCGCTTTCTTCGACCGAGCCGGCGGTGGCGATCGAATAGCCCGGCGGCAATTTGGTGATGAAGGCGTCGACAGACGGCTTCAACTCGTTGACCACGGTGGCGGGCAGCACGTCGCCGACCAGACCGGCGCGCACGGTGATGGTCGGGATCCGGTCGCGGCGCCACACCGTCGGCTGTTCGAGCTCGTAGCGGAAGTTCGCCACCGCAGCGAGCGGGATCGCCTCGCCTGTCCCGGTCGGCAACTGCATGTTCTGCAGCGTGCCGATCGAACCCCGTTCGGCCTCGCGCGAGCGGGCCACCACGTTGATCAGATAGGTCGCGTCGCGCACCTGGGTGATGGTGGAGCCACCTACCGTGCTGTTCAGCGCGCTGGCAATGTCCGAAGAGGTGATGCCGAGTTGCCGTGCCTTATCCTGCAGCACGTCGACCCTCAGCACGCGCTCGGGCTCGTTCCAGTCGAAAGTGGGTGCGGCCAGCTTCGGATTGGCGGAAATGATGCCGGCGAATTCCTGCGCCAGCGTCCGTACCGTCTGGACGTCAGGACCGCCGACGCGGTACTGCACCGGCCGCCCGACCGGCGGCCCGAGCTCGAGCGGCTTGACGAAGGCGTCGGTGCCGACGAACTCGTCGCGCAGCAGCTTTTCCAGGGCCGGCTTGACCCGGTTGCGCGCCTCGATGCTCTTGGTGACGATGACGGTCTGGCCGAAATAGGGATTGCCCGGCTGCACATCATAGGTCAGCACGAAGCGAACCGCGCCCTGGCCGATATAGGAGCTGAAGCGGTCGACATCGGAATTGCCGACCAGAGCCCGCTGCTCGAAGCGCTCCATCTGGTCCCGGGTCTCGGCGATCGAGGAGTTCTGCGGCAGGTTCCAGTCGACGATCAGTTCCGGCCGGTCGGATGGTGGAAAGAACTGCTGCTGGACGAGGCCGAAGCCGGCCAGCGAAGCCCCGAACAACAGCACGGTTGCGATGATGGTCAGCCAGTGATGACGCACCGAGCCGACGAGGATGCGTCGGAACAGCGCGGTGAAGCGGCCGGGCTTTTCATGATGCTGCTTCATCGTCGCCGGCAGGATGGTGACGCCGAGCAGCGGTGCAAACAGCACCGCGACGATCCATGACACCAGCAGCGACACGGCGATGACGACGAACAGCGTGAATGTGTATTCGCCGGCGGCGCTGTTGTTGAGGCCGATCGGGATGAAGCCGGCGACCGTCACCAGCGTGCCGGTCAGCATCGGGAAAGCGGTCGAGGTGTAGACATAGGTCGCCGCCTTGCGCAGATTGTCGCCGACTTCCAGCCGCGCCACCATCATCTCCACCGCGATCATGGCGTCGTCGACCAGCAGGCCGAGCGAGATAATCAGCGCGCCGAGCGAAATGCGCTGCAGCGATATGCCGAGATAGGCCATGACCGTGAAGGTGATGGCCAGCACCAGCGGGATCGACAGCGCCACCACAAATCCGGCGCGCATGCCGAGGCTGATGAAGGACACGGCAAGCACGATGGCGACCGCCTCGAACAGGGCGCGGGTGAAGCCTGAAACCGCCTCCTCGACGATGACAGGCTGGTCGGCGACCAGATGCACGCCGACGCCGATTGGCAGGTCGGCCAGCACCTTATTCATCTCCTCGTGCAGGGCCTCGCCGAACTCCAGCAGATTGGCGTTGGGCTTCATGCCGATGGCGAGGCCGATCGCGTCCTGCCCGTTGAAGCGGAACAAGGCCGTCGGCGGGTCGACATAGCCGCGCGAAATCGTCGCCACGTCGCTCAGCCGGAAGAAGCGATCGTTGACGCGCAAATTGATGGCGCGAAGGCTCTCTTCCGAGGTGAACTGGCCGCTCACACGCACGCTGATGCGCTCCGGCCCGGACTGGATGACGCCGGACGGCGTGATCGCGTTCTGCGCCTGCAGGCTGGCCACGATCGCCTGCTGGTTGAGGCCGAGAGCCGCGATCTGGCGGGTCGAGAATTCGAGGTAGATCGCTTCGTCCCGGGCACCGACCAGATCGACCTTGCCGGCATTCGGCACGGCCAGGATCTTTGTCCTGACATCCTCGACATAGTCGCGTAACTGGCGCGGCGTCAGCCCGTCGGCGGTGAAGGCATAGATGTTGCCGTAGACGTCGCCGAAGCGGTCGTTGAAGAACGGTCCCTGCACGCCTTGCGGAAACTGCGCCCAGATGTCGTTGACCATGTTGCGCACCTGCAGCCAGGTCGGCACGACATCGCGCGCCCTGGTCGTCGGCTTCAGGTTGACGAAGATGACGGTCTTGCCGGCTGAGGTGACGGATTTGGTATAGTCGAGGCTGTCGAGCTCTTCGAGCTTCTTCTCGATGCGGTCGGTTACTTGCCGCACCGTCTCGTTGACCGATGCGCCGGGCCAGTTGGCCTGGATGACCATGGTCTTGATGGTGAAGGCGGGGTCTTCCTCTCGGCCGAGATTGAGATAGGCAAAGACGCCGGCCACGACGAAGACCAGCATGAAATACCACACCAGCGAACGATGGCTCAGCGCCCAATCGGAGAGGTTGAAGCCCTTCACGTAGCCCCTCCCTCAGGGATCTTGACCTTCTGTCCCTCGGTCAGGCTGTGGACGCCGGCGGTGACGACGCGCATGCCGGCATCGAGGCCCTCGGCGACGGTGAAGGTGGCGGCGCCCTTGGCTGCAATTTTGATGTCGCGGGCACTCACGCTCGATGTCTGCTGGTCGACGATCCAGACTTTTTGTCTGCCGTTCTTCTCCAGCAGCGCCGAAAGCGGCAACTCGATCGTCGGCGCGATCTTGGCCATGCGGGTCGCCGTCACCGTCGAGCCAAGCCTGAATGCCGGCGGCGGATCGATGAGCGTCAGCCGGATGCGGCGCGTTCGGGTCGAACCTTCGGCTTGCGGGGCGATCTCGCGCAGCCTGGCTTCGCTGCGTATCGTCGGCAGCGATTGCAGGATGATCTGGAAGGGCGTGCCGACGGCGAGATCGCCGGTCAACTGGTCGGGAATGTCGACGACTGCTTCACGCGGGTCGGAGCGCGCCACCGTGACGACGGTCTGGCCGGGCGAGACCGTCTGGCCGACCTCGGCGCCGACGGCGGTGACCACGCCATCGAAGTCCGAGAACAACCTGGTATAGCCAAGCTGCTCCTGCGATTTGGCAAGGGCCGCATTGGCCCGCTCGATGCCGGCCGCGGCGGCCTGCCTGGCTTGCTGCGCGGCGTCGAAGACGGCTTGCGAGGTGTTGGCGGCGGCAAGCAACTGGCGCTGGCGCTCCTCGCTGGCGGCGGCATTGGCAAATTGCGCCTGCGCGTTGGAGAGTTCCGCCTTCGCCGCCTGCTCGGCAAGCTCCAGCGCCGTCGGATCGAGCGCCGCGATCGTCGTGCCCTTGGTGACGATATCGCCGACCTTGACATCGCGGGCGACGACCCGGCCAAGCAGGCGGAAGGCAAGATCGGCGCTGAATTGCGGTTCGACGGACCCGGCGAAGCCGAAGGTCTCTATGGTGCGTGGCTCGACCACCACCGACAGCACCGGTCGGATGATCTCGGGCGGCTTCTCTTCCGATTGCGAGCAGGCGCCGAGCACCAGCCCAAACAGGGCAGGGACAAGCGCGGTAGCGCTGCGCAGGAACCGGTTCATTGCCCCGCTCCCGCTATCTCGACGGTCTGGCCGGGGCTGAGCAACTGGCCGCCGGCGGTGACGACGGTTTGGCCTGCCTCCAGTCCCTTGTCGATGACGACCGAGCCGGATCCAAAGGCAAGCACCTCCACCTGGGCCGTTGTCACTGCCTTGGTCGATTGATCTACGACCCAGACGGCCGGCTTGCCGTCGCTCAAGGTCAATGCCTGCCACGGCAGAATCACTGCTTTCAACGGCTGGGCGCTGACCGAGCCGATGACGGCCGCGCCCAGCGGCATGCCTGCGGGCGTGTCGGGAATGGCGACCTTGACCCGGATCGAGCCTGAAGCCGGATCGACCGCTGGCGAGATTTCGCGCACCTTGCCCATCGCCTTGATCTGCGGATCCGACAACAGTGTGATTGTCACCGCCGGTGCTGCCGGCGTCTTGGCGACCAGCGTTTCCTCTACGTTGAAGACCGCATCGCGGTCGCCGTCCTCGGCAAGGGTGAAGACGGTCTGCGCCGCCTGCACCACCTGCCCTGCTTCGACCTGGCGCACTGTGATCACGCCTGCCGCACCCGCCTTGAGTTCGGTGAAGGAAAGGTTCTCTTTTGCATTGGCGAGCGCGCTTTGAGCGGCATCGACGCTACCTCGCGCCACCTTCGACGCCTGCTCGGCCGCATCATAGTCGCGCCTGGTGGTGTAGCCCCGGGCAAGCAGTGTCTTTTGCCGTTCGAAGGCGGCGGCGGCCTGGGTCAATTGCGCCTGCGCGGCGTCGAGATCGGCTTGCGCCGAGCGCAGGTCAAATTCCTGTTCCTGTGGATCGATGCGGGCAAGCACGGCGCCTTGATCGACATGCTGGCCGACATCGACAAGCCGTTCGGCGACGCGGCCGCCGACTCGGAACGACAGATTGTTCAGCGTGCGCGCCGCGATCGCGCCGGTGAGCGAAGTCCTTGGCGCATAGTTGGCGATCGCCACCGTCTCGGTGCGCACCATGACCGGCAATTTCTTCGCCGCCGCCTCCTGCTTCTGGCAGCCGGCCAGAAGCAAAGGCAGCGTTGCCATCGCGCAGGCAAGAATTGTGGATGCAGGAAAAGACAAATGGCTGGGGGTTTTGACCGATGGCGGCGAGGCGGACGATGTCGCGTTCCTGCTCATAGCTCCCTCAACCGCGGGCTGCTCTACCGCAAGACAACGCGGACAAGGGCGAGGATAATTGATCCCCGCAAAAAGGAAACCTCTTCTCGTACGCGTATAGGCGGTTTGTTTAAGTCGCCAGTTAACGCATGGGTGGCAGGCCCAATCGCCTGCCGTCGGTGCCAACTTGAGGAAAACGTGAAATAAGGTCAGAACAGATCTTGGCACACACCAAACGAGAACGGGCGCCGGCCCGGTGAGGGACATCATGAAGAACTCTGCCATTTCCGAACGCAAGAACCAGTCGATTTCGCGCGGTGTCGGCATGACCACGCAGATCTATGCCGACCGCGCCGAAAACTCGGAAATCTGGGATGTCGAGGGCCGTCGCTATATCGACTTCTCGTCCGGTATCGCCGTCGTCAACACCGGCCATCGTCACCCAAAGGTGATCGAGGCGGTCAAGGCGCAGCTCGACCGTTTCACCCATACCTGCCACCAGGTGGTGCCCTATGAGAGCTATGTCAGACTGGCCGAACGGCTGAACGGAATGCTGCCGGGCAAGTTCGACAAGAAGACGATCTTCGTCACCACCGGCGCCGAGGCGGTAGAGAACGCCATCAAGATCGCCCGCAACGCCACCGGCCGCCCGGCGGTCATCGCCTTTGCCGGCGGCTTCCATGGCCGCACCTTCATGGGCATGGCGCTGACCGGCAAGGTCGTGCCCTACAAGGTTGGCTTCGGCGCCATGCCGGCCGATGTCTTCCACGCGCCGTTCCCGGTGGCGCTGCACGGGGTCTCGGTCGCCGATTCGCTGGCCGCGCTCGACCGGCTGTTCAAGGCCGATGTCGATCCGGCCCGTGTCGCCGCCATCATCGTCGAGCCGGTGCAGGGCGAGGGCGGCTTCTACGAGGCACCGCGCGACTTCATGACGGCACTGCGCAAGATCTGCGACCAGCACGGCATGCTGTTGATCGCCGACGAGGTGCAGACCGGCTTCGCCCGCACCGGAAAGATGTTCGCCATGGATCACCATGAGGTGGCGCCCGACATCACTACCATGGCCAAGAGCCTGGCCGGAGGCTTCCCGCTGTCGGCGGTCACTGGCCGCGCCGAGATCATGGATGCGCCGAACCCCGGCGGGCTCGGCGGCACCTATGGCGGCAGCCCGATCGGCGTCGCCGCGGCGCATGCCGTGCTCGACGTGATCGACGAGGAAAAGCTCTGCGACCGCGCCAACACGCTGGGCAACCGGCTGAAGCAGCGGCTGCAATCGATCCGCGACGACACGCCGGAGATCGTCGATATCAGAGGCCCCGGCTTCATGAACGCCGTCGAGTTCAACGATGTGAAGAAGGGCTTGCCGTCGGCCGAGATCGCCAATGCGGTCAGGCTCAAGGCGCTCGACAAGGGCCTGATCCTGCTCACCTGCGGCGTCTATGGCAATGTCATCCGCTTCCTCGCGCCGATCACCATCCAGGACGGCGTCATGAACGAAGCGCTCGACATCCTGGAAAGCTCGATCCGCGAAGTTCGCGCCGCCTGAGCGATACGACTATTCAGCGGCGCGGACAGTCTCTTCCTGCTGGAAGACGGCGAGCGCCGCCTTCAATCCGTCCGGTCCTGTCGCAACCGTCTGCGGCGTCGGCGAGAAGCCGGCGCCGAGCATCTTGCGGCCAAGCATATGGTCGCCCGGCCGGTTGACCGATTCGATGCCGAGCAGACGATTTCCAGCATAGTGGTAGATCGAGAATTTGTTCTCGTTGACGTCACCCAGCACGACATGGCTGTCGCCGCCCGAAATCAGGCCGACCATCTGCAGCTTCATGTCGCCGATGTCGGACCAGAACCATGGCACCGCCGCAAACGCGTCTGCATGGCCCAGCATGGTGCGCGCGGCAAGCCGCGCCTGATCGGTCGCATTCTGCACCGATTCCAGCCGCACATCGCCGCCGGTGAGCCAGTGCCGGTAGGAGGCGGCATCGCCGATGGCGAGGATTTCGGGCACCGAGGTGCGCATTTGCTGGTCGACGCGGATGCCGTTGGCGATGGTGATGCCTGCAGCTTGCGCCAGCTCGACGTTGGGCACGACGCCGATGCCGATTACGACCATCTGCGCCGGCAGGCGCTCGCCGTTCGAGCTGACAGCGGCCGAGACATGGCCGCTCTCACCTTCGAGCTGCGCAATGGTGGTTCCGGTGAGGATGCGCACACCAGTCGCTTCCAGCCGCTGCCGCACATGGCTCGCGATGATCGGCGCCACCGCCCGGCCAAGCAGCCGGTCGATCGCCTCGACCACGGTGACCTTGCGGCCGGCCGCTTTGAGCGTCGCGGCGATCTCCAGCCCGATGAAGCCGCCGCCTAAGATGACGACATCCTCGCTCTGCGCGCTCAATTCACGGATCAGGCGCGCGTCGGCGAGCGAGCGCAGCGACACAACGCCTGAAAAATCCGAACCCGGCAGCGGCAGGAGGCGCGGTCGCGAACCGGTCGCCAGGATGAGCCGGTCGAAAGGCAGCACGCCACCACCTGATATTTCCAGCCTGCGTCCGCCGGCATCGATGCGATCGATGCGGACACCCGGCCGGTAGTCGATCGCGCTGCCGGTATAGAAGGCCTCGCCGCGCAGCGGCTGCGGTTTGGCTTCTTGATCCTTGATGAAAGTCTTCGACAGCGGCGGCTTGTGGTAGGGCAACTCGTTCTCGTCGCTGACGAGGATCACGGGTCCGTCGTAACCGTCCTCGCGCAGGCTGGCGGCCGCTTGCACGCCCGCATGACCCGCACCGACAATGACCACACCGTTTTTCATCGCAGCCCCAATTCCTTGATCCAAGTCTAGGACGTCTCGCCAAGTGGCAATTGTCTGACGCCGCCGCAAGACCGCCTTTGCGGGTCGCACCCGGAACGGCGGTCCGCGAATAGTGCTGTTCAATGGCGGCACTATATATGCGGATAAAGTTGACACTTGCAGTTTAGAATTATTCTAAACTGTTGTTTCGATTGGCTTTTCTTTCTGAAATTGATTGACTTCCGGCGCCTTCATCGCTTTATGGAAGCTTGCGTGTCAAGCGCATCCCTTTGATGTCTGGGCCTTGAACCCTTTCGATTGGAGGCATTTCGATGTCTTTCTTCCGCGAACCGCGCTATGTCGCGGCCTGTTTTTCGCCCAATGCATGGGCTTGCCATGGCGCCGATTGCCTGCCGACGCGCCTTTGGCGCCGGCATTTCACTGAATTCCCGAGGGAGATGACAATCATGAGAGCGATGATCACGGCGCGATATGGTAGCAGGCTTGCAGCGATCGGCGCCACGGCGGCATTGACGGCGGCGATATTCGTGTTGCCTGCCAAGGCCGAGACCGATGCCAAGGCGGTCATCAAGACCTATTCCGATATTGCGCTCGCCAAATATGAGGATTCGCTGACCACGGCACAGGCGCTCGACAAGGCCGTCGACGCGCTGATCGCCAAGCCTTCGGTGGAAACGCTGACTGCCGCCCGCGAGGCCTGGAAGGCGTCGCGCGTTCCTTATCAGCAGACCGAAGTCTACCGCTTCGGCAACGCCATCGTCGACGACTGGGAAGGCAAGGTGAATGCCTGGCCGCTGGACGAAGGCCTGATCGACTATGTCGCCGCCGGCTACGGCACCGAGTCGGACGCCAATGCGCTCTACACCGCCAATGTGATCGCCAACAAGTCGATCGAGATCGACGGCAAGAAGATCGACGCCACCAATCTTACTCCGGAATTCCTCTCCTCAACGCTGCAGGAGGCCGGCGGCATCGAGGCCAATGTGGCGACCGGCTATCACGCCATCGAATTCCTGCTGTGGGGCCAGGACCTGCACGGCACCGGCCCGGGCGCCGGCGAACGGCCCTACACGGACTATGATCTCACCAACTGCACCGGCGGCAATTGCGATCGTCGCGGGCAGTACCTGAAGTCGGCCAGCGACCTTCTGGTTTCCGATCTGCAGGACATGGTCAACGACTGGAAGGAAGGCGGCGCCGCCCGCAAGAACCTTGCCGATGGCGAGCCGAAGACCGGCATCTCGACCATCCTCACCGGCATGGGCTCGCTGTCCTATGGCGAACTCGCCGGTGAGCGCATGAAGCTCGGCCTGCTGCTGCACGATCCGGAAGAGGAGCATGACTGCTTCTCCGACAACACCTATGATTCCCATCTCTACGATGCCGTCGGCATTCGCGCCGCCTATCGTGGCAGCTACACGCGCCTTGACGGCACCGTCGTCGAAGGGCCCTCGGTATCCGACATGGTCAAGGAGGCCGATCCGGCGATCGACAAGGAACTGTCGGACAAGCTGGATGTCACCGTCGCCAAGATGGAAGCCATCAAGGCGCGGGCGCTTGGCGGCGAGGCCTATGACCAGCAGATCGGAGAAGGCAACACGGAAGGCAACGCCACCGTGCAGGCGGCGATTGACGCGCTGGTGGACCAGACCAAGTCGATCGAACGCGCCGTCGGCACCCTGAAACTCAATGCCATCGCCTTCGAGGGTTCGGACAGCCTCGATGCGCCAGACAAGGTGTTCCAGTAGGTCATCGATGCCCCGAGCCCGAACCGAGGGTCCGCATAGCAAATGAAAAACGGTTTTCGGAATCAGGCTCGACCAAGAAAATAAGCCACACGGCGCCGAGCAAGCGCCGTCAGCCATACAGAGCAAACAATGCTGATCTGCCATTGCAACATCATCACCGAGAAGGAGATTGAGCAGACGATCGTCGGGCTGCTGGATCAGGATCCCTGGCAGCTTATCGTGCCGGCGAAGATCTATCATGCCATGCAGAAGCGTGGTCGCTGTTGCGGCTGCTTCCCAAATGTGGTCGAAACGATCATTCGGGTAACCGAAAATTACCACACCCGCTCGGAGGCGAGCGGCGTGGACATCGTTTCACACCTGGATCGCGTCAGAGGCCTGCGCGTCCAATACGGGAGCAGAACCCATGAAAGGCGAACAGCAGATCATAGAGCGGCTTAACGAGGCTCTATTTCTGGAACTTGGAGCAGTGAATCAGTACTGGGTGCATTTCCGGCTGCTGGAAGACTGGGGCTACGCCAAGCTGGCGAAGAAGGAACGCGCGGAATCGATCGAGGAGATGCACCATGCCGACCGGCTCGTGGCCCGCATCATCTTCCTTGAAGGTCATCCGAACCTGCAGTCGGTAGCGCCGCTGCGCATCGGACAGAATGTCAAGGAAGTGCTCGAATCCGACCTCGCCGGCGAATATGACGCGCGCACCGCCTACAAGCGTTCGCGCGAGATTTGCGAAGAAGCAGGCGACTACGTGACGATGAAGCTGTTCGAAGATCTGCTGTCCGACGAGGAAGGTCACATCGACTTCCTCGAGACGCAACTCGACCTGCTCGCCTCGATCGGCGAGGAAAAATATGGCCAGCTCAACGCCGCATCGGCCGACGAGGCGGATTAGGGACATGCGGGAATGCGGCGCCCCTTAGATTTCTTGCGCCGCTTGCGGCGGGCCGAGGATTACGGCCTGCCGTCCCAGCAAAACCCGCGATACGGATGGCTTCGCGGGCTTTCGCTCGCCGTGGTGGTCGCGCTGCCCGCCTCGGCGCTGGCCGGCGCGCCCGAACCGGCGGGCCTCGCCACCAGCCGTACCGATCTGACGCCGAAGGATCTGGCGCGCGTCATCGCCATCACCAAGCCGACATCAGATTTTTCCAAGCCTGAGCAGTTCGAGCCGATGCAGGGCGGCGCCGGCACATCGCGGAAGGATGCCAACAAGGACGCCTTCTCGCAATCCTCAACCAATATCACCTTCGAGGAAGAGGGCACCTTCAAGCTCGGCAATGCCCTTTTCCGCAAGAACTGGGTGTCGTCGCCCTCGTCGACGCAGGCATCGGACGGGCTTGGGCCGCTGTTCAACGAGCGTGCGTGCCAGAATTGCCACCTGAAGGACGGCCGCGGTCATCCGCCGGAAGGCGACACCGGCACCACCTCCATGTTCCTGCGGCTGGCGCGGCAGGCGAGCACCGAGGATGAGACGGCAGCGCTGGCCGCTCGCAAGGTGCTCAACTTCCCCGATCCGGTCTACGGCTCGCAATTGCAGGACCTGGCCGTTCCGGGGCTACGGGGCGAAGGCAGGATGCGTGTCGACTATCAGGAGCAGAAAGTCACGCTGCCGGACGGCACCGTGGTTTCGCTGCGTAAGCCGAGCTATTCGGTCGATGATCTTGCCAACGGGCCGCTCGATCCGCGCACCACGCTTTCGCCGCGCTTAACGCCGCCGATGATCGGTCTCGGCCTGGTCGAGCAGATCGCCCCGGCGGACATTCTCGCCAATGCCGATCCGGACGATCGGAATAGTGATGGCATTTCCGGCAAGCCCAACATCGTGCGCGACGGCCAGAGCGGCGAGCCGACGCTCGGCCGCTTCGGCTGGAAGGGGCAGACCCCATCGATCCGCCAGCAAGCAGCGGACGCATTCGCCGGCGACATCGGCATTTCGACGCCGGAAGTGCCGAACCACTGGGGCGATTGCAGCGCGGCCGAAAAGCCATGTCTTGCCATGCCAAACGGTGTGCAGGAGCGCCTCGGCCCGGTTGAGGCGCCGCCGCCGGTCATGGACCTCGTCACCTTCTATTCGCAAAACCTCGCCGTGCCGGCGCGGCGCGATCTCGACAAGCCCGAAGTGCTGGCCGGCAAGAAGCTGTTCTACGACATGGGCTGCATTTCCTGCCATACGCCGAAATTCGTCACCCGTCGCGGCACCCCCAATAAGGCGCAGGCCTTCCAGTTGATCTGGCCCTATTCCGACTTTCTGCTGCATGACATGGGGCCGGGGCTCGCCGACGGGCAGGCGGTGGGCGAGGCTACCGGCAGCGAATGGCGCACGCCGCCGCTGTGGGGCATCGGTCTTACCGAGACCGTCAACGGCAACAGCTTCTTCCTGCATGACGGGCGCGCGCGCACGTTGGCCGAGGCGATCCTGTGGCATGGCGGCGAGGGGCAGAAGGCGCGCGACCGCTTTGCCACCGCCGATGCGGCCGATCGCGACGCACTGGTCAAATTCCTGGAGTCGTTGTGATGTCGAAGCGTCTAAGCAGGTTCCGCAAAAGTGTCCCACGGTGTTGCGGCAAGAACCTGCGACAAACAAAAGAATCTAAGCAGGCATTCGTGGGCCAGCCCACGAATGCCTGCTTAGCGCTTGCTGTGATTCTCCCGCTGGTGCTCGCCGGCGCATTGCCGGCAACCGCCGCGGTCAAGGCCTCCGACGTGATCCAGCGGGCGATCGACGGCTTTGTCCGCCCGGCCTACGCACGCCTGCATGACCATGCGGACAGCTTGACGGAGGCAATGCGCACGCTTTGCGACGCGCCCTCGCAAGACCATCTCGATGCGGCGCGCACCGAATTCTCCGGCACCGTGGATGCCTGGTCGGTCGTGGAGATCATCCGCATCGGACCGATCACGCAGGACAACCGGCTGGAGCGCATGCTGTTCTGGCCGGACCGCAAGAGCATCGGCCTGAGGCAGGTGCAGGCGGCGCTGGCCAATAAAGATCAGACCGCCGCCGATCCGGCCCAACTGGCGACAAAGAGCGTCGCCATGCAAGGGCTCGGCGCGCTGGAATTCGTGCTTTACGGCGATGGCGCCGAGCAACTTGCCGGCAAGGACGATCCCTATCGCTGCGCTTACGGCGCCGCCGTCGCCGGCAACATCGAAACGATTGCCGCCGACGTCAGCGACGCCTGGAACAAGCCAAACGGTTTTGCAGCGCTTTGGGCCAATCCGGGCCCGCAAAACGCGCTCTACCGCGACGGCACCGAAGCGGTGACCGAACTGGTCGGCGTCTTCATCAACGAGCTGGAAATGGTCCGCGACGTGCGCCTGAAAGGCTTTCTGGGCAGCAATCCGCAAGCCGACAAGCCGAAACAGGCGATCTACTGGCGTTCGCAAAACACGGCGCGTTCGCTGACCGGCAATCTTTCGGGCATGGACGCGCTGTTCCAGGCCTCGCAGCTTGGCGATGCGCTGTCGCCTGACGCGCGCTGGATGGCGGAATCGATCCACATCCAGCTCGTCAACGGGGCCGCCGACGCCACGGCCATCAGAGGTCCGATCGACAAGGCGCTCACCGACCCGGCGCTGCGCCAGAAGCTCGATCATTTCTCGCTGGTGACATCCAGCCTGACGACCCTGATCGGCACCAGGCTGACCGCCGAATTCGGCCTGACCGCTGGCTTCTCGTCGTTGGACGGGGACTGACTCTGAAGACGCCGCTGATCGATCGTCGTGATTTCCTCAGGGCCGCAGGCGTTGGTTTTGTCGCCGCGATGGCGCCTTCCGCATGGGCGAAGACGCTTAGCACGGACGCCGTCTTCGCCACCGCCTTCGTCAAGCGCGACGGCAGCTATGGCGCGGCCATCCTGTCCGAAGCCGGCAAGGTCCTGCACGTCATCGACCTGCCCGCCCGCGGTCACGACGTCACCTTCGATCCGGTCTCGAAGCGCTCCGTGGTCTTTGCCAGGCAACCCGGCACCTTCGCGGTGGTCTTCGACCACACTGGCCGCGACGAGCCACTGACCATTGCCAGCGTCAGTGGACGGCATTTCTTCGGCCACGGCGTGTTTTCGACCGACGGTGCGCTGCTCTACGCCACCGAGAACGATTTCGACAATGCCGCCGGCGTGGTCGGCGTCTATGACGCGCGCGCGAAATTCAAGCGCATCGGTGAGTTCCCGACCTACGGCATGGGTTCGCACGAGCTTCTGCTGCTGGGCGACGGCAGGACGATCGCCGTCGCCAATGGCGGCATCGAGACCCATCCGGATTACGGCCGCGCCGAACTCAACATCGCAACGATGAAGCCTTCCTATGTGCTGGTCGACCGCCTCACCGGCGACCTCATCGAAAAGCACGAACTGCCGCCGGAGCTGCACCAACTGTCGATCCGTCACATGGATCTCGACCGATCCGGCACGGTCTGGTTCGGCTGCCAGTACAGGGGGCAGGGCACCGATCGTCCGCTGCTGGTCGGCCGCGCCGCGCGTGGCAAGGATCTGCAACTGCTCGACATGCCGCAGGACGTCCTCTCCGGCTTCCGGAACTACATCGGCTCGGTCGCCGCCAACCCCGCCGCCGGCACCGTCGCGGTGTCCTCGCCGGAAGGCAACTCGCTTGCGGTGATCGATGCGGCCAGCGGCCGGATCGTCACCACCAACGCATTGGCCGAGGTCTGCGGTTTGGCGCCCGATGGGGCGAACTTCATGGCGACGACGGGCACCGGCGAAATCGTCGAAGTGGGCGGCGCGACACGGTCTGAGCCGGACTATGTCTGGGACAATCACATGCTGCGCATCGAGCAGGCCGGATAAGCGCTTCCGGCACCGGTTCCCTAACGGTTGCGCTCGCTGGAAGTTACCGTCTTCAGGCGAGGCCGAAGCGAAGCCGTCAAACGATTTATGCATTATCCCCTTGCGGGGATGAGCCATGGCAGGCACAGGGAAATTGTTTTTCGAACCCTGTGCCCAAGCGGGTGCTCCAACCGGCCGTCTCATGAAGTTGCTTGCCATCGACTGTGCCGCCAATCTCTGCGCCGCCTGCGTCTACGACGCAGCGGCCGGGAAGGAGCTCGGCCGCTCGGTGCTCGATCTTGGCAAAGGCCATGCCGAGCATTTGATGGCCGTGATCGAAGAGGCGTTGAAGGCGGCCGGAACCGACTATGCCGGCCTCGGCGCTATCGCCGTCTCCACCGGTCCGGGCTCCTTCACCGGCCTGCGCGTCGGCGTCTCGGCGGCGCGGGGCCTAGCGCTGGCGCTGAAAATCCCGGCAATCGGGGTGACGACGCTGGAAGCGCTGGCGGCGCAAGCGAGAGCGACATTTCCCGGCCGCGCCGTGCTGGCCGCGCTCGACGCCGGCCGCGAGGAGATCCATGCAGCACTTTACGACGAAGTGTCGGTTCTGCGCTATGGTCCGGCCGTGAGCACGCTTTCGCAAGCCGCGACTATCGCGGCGGACAGTTCTCCGGTTCTGGCCGGCACAGCGGCCACGCAAATCGCCGCGTCGGCCGGGCGCGCCTTCGACATTGGCCCGACAAGTGCCACGGCCGACATTGTCGTCTATGCCCGTCTGGCCGCTGCCAACGGCGAGGGCGAAAAGCCGAAACCGCTCTATCTGCGCGGGGCGGACGCCAAGCCTCAGGCAGGGTTTATTCTATCAAGGCAAAAAAACTGATGCGCATTCCTTTCCTCCAGCCGCGCCGCAGGGACTTTGCGCTCGAACCACTGACGATTGCCGACAGCGCGGCCATGTCGGTGCTGCATCGCGAGGATTTCGTGCGGCCGTGGACCGACGACGAGTTCGCCACGCTGCTCGAGCAGGACACGGTGTTCGGTTATGCTGCGCGACAGACCGGACAGGGTGCCAAGCCGCCGGTCGGCTTCGTGCTGGCGCGCCTGGCTGCCGGTGAAGGCGAGATCCTGACTGTCGCGGTGGCGCGCTCCCATCGACGCCAGGGGCTCGGCTGGCAATTGATGGATGCGGTGCTGCGCGAACTGCACGCGCAACGCGCCGAGGCGCTTTTCCTCGAGGTCGACGAGACCAACATAGCTGCGATCGCGCTCTACCGGCGGCTCGGATTCCGCGAGGTCGGCAAACGTGCCAACTATTACAGATCGCCAGAGCACGGCCCGACCGGCGCGCTTGTCATGCGTCGCGATCTTCGCTAGCGCAGATTCAAAATTGCTAGAGCGTGCTTGTGCGCTCTAGCCAGAACTCGGGGCAGGGCCAAGAGCGGATGATCGGAAAAATCAGGATTTTCCTGGCGCTGGGCCTCGTTGTCGCCGGCTCGTTGATCCTCGTGCCGTTGCAGATCCTATCGATGAAGACCGGGCTCTGGCGCGAGACGTTCATCCTGAAGATCTGGCACCGGCTCATCATCCGGGCGCTGGGCATGCGCATCCATGTCAAGGGAACCCTGTCCAGCCAGCGCCCGCTATTGGTTGCTTCGAACCACGTCTCCTGGACCGACATCATGGTGCTGGGGTCCATGGTCGACGTGACATTCATCGCCAGGGCCGACATGGCCGGCTGGCCATTGATCGGCATGCTGTCGAAGCTGCAGCGCACGGTCTTCATCGAGCGCGAGCGCAAGCGTTCGTCGGGCGTCCAGGCGAGCGAGATCGCCAGCCGCATGGCCAAGGGCGACGCCATGGTGTTGTTTGCCGAAGGCTCGACCGGCGACGGCAACATGGTCCTGCCGT
Source organism: Mesorhizobium sp. M6A.T.Cr.TU.014.01.1.1 (assembly GCF_004022765.1). NCBI lineage: Bacteria > Pseudomonadati > Pseudomonadota > Alphaproteobacteria > Hyphomicrobiales > Phyllobacteriaceae > Mesorhizobium > Mesorhizobium sp. M6A.T.Cr.TU.014.01.1.1. Next base: position 36,539 of record NZ_RZPG01000023.1, on the reverse strand, counting down.
TCAAGAGCACGCTGTTCGGCGCCGCCTCGATGGCGATTTCGGAAGGGGCGGCCGAAAAGGTCTTCATCCAGCCGGTGGCGATCGTCTACACGCGCCTGCATGGCGTGCCGCTCGGCCGCAGGCACCGACCGATTGCCGCCTGGATCGGTGACGAGGATTTGATGCCGCATCTCAAGGTTCTGATGGCAGAGGGCGGGCTCGACGTCGAAGTGCATTTCGGCGAGCCGGTCGCCTTTTCCAAGGGCTCCAACCGCAAGGAAACGGCACGGCTGATGGAAAGTCGGGTGCGTGATATGGTGCACATGGCGCTCGCCGATCCGCGCCCGAGCCGATAGGTCGGAAAGGCTCACGTGCTCCATAGTTCTTTGCGCATCCAAGAGGACACGCGGCGCTAGAGCATTTTGCAGCCAAGTGGAATCACTGGGCGTCGCACAAATGCGGCTAAAACAAACAAATAGAGCGGGATGCCCCGTCCAATCCAAATGCATCCCGCTCTATGGAGCAGAATCGTCTGTTTTTTGTCTGGGAAAGGCGTTAGAAGCCGCCGGATGGAACTGAATACGATAGAACGGGACGACATAGAAAGTGCGGCCGAAAGTGCGGTCGTACCATCTGCCGCGACCAGGAAGGTCTTCGTCAAGACCTATGGCTGCCAGATGAATGTCTATGATTCGCAGCGTATGACCGACGCACTGGCCGCTGATGGCTATGCGGCGACGGATGCTATCGGCGAGGCCGATCTGGTGCTGCTCAACACCTGCCATATCCGCGAGAAAGCCGCCGAAAAGGTCTATTCCGAACTCGGCCGCATTCGTGAGATGAAGGCCGAACGGGCTCTGGCCGGCCGCGAGATGCTGGTCGGAGTCGCCGGCTGCGTGGCGCAGGCGGAAGGAGCCGAGATCATCCGTCGCTCGCCGGCCGTCGATCTGGTCATCGGCCCGCAGACCTATCACCGGCTTCCGCATGTGCTGGCACGGGTGCGCGGCGGCGAAAAGATCGTCGAGACCGACTACGCCATCGAGGACAAGTTCGAGCACCTGCCGCAGCCGAAGCGCGCCGAGATCATCAGGCGCGGCGTCACCGCGTTCCTGACCGTGCAGGAAGGCTGCGACAAGTTCTGCACCTTCTGCGTCGTGCCGTACACCAGAGGCTCGGAAGTGTCGCGGCCGGTGGCGCAGATCGTCGCCGAGGCCGAGCGGCTGGCGCAAGCCGGCGTACGCGAGGTGACGCTGCTTGGCCAGAACGTCAATGCCTGGCATGGCGAGGGCGAAAACGCCGAGGAATGGGGTCTTGGCCGCCTGCTGTTCCGGCTGGCCGAGATTCCCGGGCTGGCGCGGTTGCGCTACACCACCAGCCACCCGCGCGACATGGACGACGAATTGATCGCCGCCCACCGTGACTTGCCGGCGCTGATGCCTTATTTGCACTTACCTGTGCAATCCGGCTCCGACCGCATCCTCAAGGCGATGAACCGCAGGCATACGGCAAAGGACTATCTGACGCTGCTCGACCGGATCCGCGCCGCGCGGAGCGATATAGCGCTTTCGGGTGACTTCATCGTCGGCTTTCCCGGCGAGACGGAAGCGGATTTCGAGGCGACGATGGAACTCGTCCGCCAGGTGAACTATGCCTCGGCCTTCTCGTTCAAATATTCGCCACGCCCCGGCACGCCGGGCGCCGAGATGGCCGATCATGTGCCGGAAGCCGTCAAGGACGAACGTCTGCAGCGGCTGCAGGCACTGCTGCTAAAGCAGCAGCAGGATTTCGGTGCGAGCCTGGTCGGCAGCATCATCGACACGCTGATCGAGAAGCCCGGTCGTCAAGCTGGCCAGAAGGTCGGCCGCTCGCCATGGCTGCAGCCGGTTATTGTTGATGAAAAGTCCGGCGAAATCGGTGAGATTATCCAGGTACGAATCACGAAGACGGGTTACAACAGCCTGTTCGCCGAATTGGCCTGAAGGTCTCGGCAGATGAGGAGAGACGGTTGAGCGCTGCGGAAGTGAAGAACCTGCCCCAGAACCTACCATCGGGGGCTTCGGATATGGCGCACATCGTTCTGACTTTCGACAACAACAAGCTTGCCAGCGCCCTTTATGGCCAGTTCGACGAGAATCTGGCCAGGCTCGAGCAGAAGCTTGGCGTCGATATCCGATCCCGAGGCAACCAGCTGACCATCAAGGGCTCCGCCTCGGCCGCCGAGCAGGCGCGCCGCGCCCTGGATAATCTCTACGGCATTCTCCAGAAAGGCGCTGACATCGGCCAGTCGGACGTCGACGGCGCCGTGCGCATGGCGATCGCCGCCGACGACCAGCTGACGCTGCCGACGCTGGAGCGCAAGGGCAAGGTGTCCGCCGCCCAGATATCGACGCGTAAGAAGACGATCTATGCCCGTTCGCTCAACCAGGACGCCTATATGCGCGCGCTGGAGCGGTCCGAACTCGTCTTCGGCATCGGCCCGGCCGGCACCGGCAAGACTTATCTGGCGGTAGCGCATGCGGCGATGCTGCTCGAGCGCGGCATGGTCGAGCGCATCGTGCTGTCGCGGCCGGCCGTCGAGGCCGGCGAGCGGCTTGGCTTCCTGCCCGGCGACATGAAGGAGAAGGTCGATCCCTACCTGCGGCCGCTCTACGACGCGCTTTACGACATGATGCCGGCCGACAAGGTCGAACGGGCGATTGCCGCCGAGGTGATCGAGATCGCGCCGCTAGCCTTCATGCGCGGCCGCACGCTGGCGCACGCCGCCGTCATCCTCGACGAGGCGCAGAACACCACACCGATGCAGATGAAGATGTTCCTGACCCGGCTCGGCGAGAATTCGCGCATGATCGTCACCGGCGATCCGACCCAGATCGACCTGCCGCAAAACACCAAATCGGGTCTGGTCGAGGCGCTCCGGATCCTCGACGGCGTCACCGGCATGGTGACAGTGCGCTTCAACGAAGGCGACGTCGTCAGGCATCCGCTGGTCGCCGAGATCGTCAAGGCCTACGACCGTGACGGCAAGCTGGCCCGCGGCCTGGGCACCGAAGGCTGATGTGAAGATACGGCCATATGGCTGAGGACAAAAAGTCTGTAGGCGGGAATCTTCCGGTTCCCGTCGATATCGACATAGCGGTCGAAGCAGGCGACTGGCCGGATGCGGCCGCGCTGACGCGGCTGGTCGATCGTGCCGTTGCCGCTGCGTTTGCCGAAACCGGCGTGGCCGGCCGTTCCGAGCTCAGCATAGTCTTTTCTGACGATGCCCATATCCGCAGCCTCAATGCCGGCTGGCGCGGCAAGGACAAACCGACCAACGTCCTGTCTTTTCCGGCGTTTCCGCTCGCCAAGGGCGGTCCGCTGCCGCCCATGCTGGGCGACATCGTGCTGGCCGCCGAGACGGTCGCGCGGGAAGCCGCACTGGAAGACAAGCCTGTCGACAACCATATCACCCATCTCGTCATTCACGGCCTGCTGCATTTGCTGCGCTACGATCACGAGACCGACGCCGAGGCCGAGGAAATGGAGGCTGTCGAACGCGCAGCGCTTGCGAGGCTTGCCATTCCCGATCCCTACGCGTAACTAAAAAGATCAAATGACCGGACGACGATGAACGACAAACCAGAGACTGCCGCCCGCCCAGACGCCGGCAGTGCGACCAAGCCATCCGAACAGACGGAAGAGGGCTCTAGTCCGAGTACCACGACCGGCAGCTTCGCCAGCGAGCCATCGCCTGCCGGTCCTTCCCTGTTCGATCGCGTGCTCGGCCTGTTCAGGCAGCGCAACGGCACCAGCCTGCGTGAGGAGATCGCCGACGCGCTTGCCGAAACCGCGAGCGATGCTGGCGCCTTTTCGCCCGGCGAACGGGCCATGCTCAACAACATCCTGCGCTTGCGCGAGGTGCGCGTCGAGGACGTCATGGTGCCGCGCGCCGACATAGAGGCGGTCGAGATCACGACGAACCTTGGCGATCTTCTGGGACTGTTCGAGCAATCCGGCCATTCCCGCATGCCGGTCTATTCGGAGACGCTCGACGATCCGCGCGGCATGGTCCACATCCGCGACGTGCTCGCTCACATCACCAAGATCGCCCGCGTCAGAAAGGGCAGGACGACCAGGAAAGCCGCCGCCACCACGCTTCTCGATCTTGCCAAGGTCGATCTCGCGCGCACCATCGGCGACCTGAACCTGATCCGCCCGGTGCTTTTCGTGCCGCCGTCGATGCTCGCCTCCGATCTCATGGGGCGGATGCAGGCGATGCGCACCCAGATGGCGCTGGTCATCGATGAGTATGGCGGCACCGATGGCCTGGCCTCGCTCGAGGACATCGTCGAGATGGTGGTTGGTGACATCGAGGACGAGCATGACGAGGACGAGCCGATGATCACCCAGACCGGCGAGGGCGTGTTCGTCGTCGACGGCAAGGCCGAGATCGACGAAGTCACCAAGATGATCGGCGAGGATTTCGCCGCCGGCGAGCATGGCGAATATGTCGACACGATCGGCGGCATGATCTTCAACACGCTTGGCCGTGTTCCGGCCCGCGGCGAAGTGGTGCAGGCCATACCTGGTTTCGAATTCCTTGTGCTCGACGCCGATCCGCGCCGCGTCAAGCGCGTGCGCATCGTGGAGACCCAAAAGGGCGAGCGCCGCCGGCGCGCGGTGCGCGCCGAGCAGGCTTGAAGACGCCGCTCGACCGATGACGGTCGACGATCCGTTCAAGCACGCAACCCTGGGCTCTGATCCCGCGAACTTCTGCACGGGTGGTAAGCGGCCATTTGCCAGCCGTCTCAAAACGCTGTAGCGGAAACTTGTCCCGCGCCGTGCTATACTGACCAAGCCGACTTGCACTGCACCGCAGTTAGGGAAATGCCTCTCGGCGCGGACACCTGCGGGAGTCGCCAGTCCAGATCAGAAGATAAAATGACATGGTGGATGACATGTCCCTCGACGCCAATGATTTCGCTCAAGCAGTTGAAAAATACCACCTCGCTTTGGATGAGTTCATGAAAGGAAACCCCGCGCCTGCGAAGAAGCTCTTTTCTCAACGAGACGATGTAACACTGGGCAATCCCTTTGGCCCTTTCGCGCATGGATGGAAGCAGGTCGTTGAGACGATGGAGCAAGCGGCATCGAATTATAGGGACGGCGACGCTACCGGTTTCGAGAACATAGCGACATGTGTGACGTCTGAGCTGGCATACCTCGTCGAAGTAGAGCGGCTCAGGTCCAAGGTTGGCGGTCGCAGCGATGTCACGCCTCTTGCGTTACGCGTGACGAGCGTCTTTCGTCCAGAAGATGGTCTCTGGAAGATTGTGCATCGTCATGCCGATCCGATAACGACGGCTCAGCCGGCCAATTCGGTACTCCGCCGATAGGCGCGGTTGTGGTTTGGGGAGGCGGTCGATATCGCAAACCCTTGCTGCGGCAACGCGGCTATTCTTCATTCCGTTCTCGGCGAAGGTTGGCCCGCGTCATCGGGCTCGTAGCATCAGGCGTCCGCAAGGAGTCGTGAGCCGAATTCAATCCGGCACGTTGGCTGAAGCGGTGGCCGTTTGGAGCGCGGACCGCGGCCTGATAAATCTTGCTCCGTGATTCGCACGACTCGGAAGCATCGATGAAGCGCCTGGCCGGCCGGATAATTCTGCTGTGGGGCTGGCGCCGCGCGCTTGTGGCGTTTCTTGCCGGGGCGCTGGCGGTTCTTGCCCAGGCGCCTTACGATTTCTTCGCCGTCTGTTTCGTTTCGTTCCCGCTGCTGGTCTGGCTTCTCGACGGCGCGACCGGCGAAGCCTCCGATGGCTGGTTCCGGCGTTTGCGGCCTGCTTTCGCCATCGGCTGGTGGTTTGGCTTCGGCTATTTTCTCGCTGGCCTGTGGTGGATCGGCTCGGCACTTCTGGTCGAGGCCGACAGCTTCGCCTGGGCGCTCCCCTTCGCAGTGGTCGGAATTCCGCTGGCGCTCGCCTTTTTCTACGGCTTCGCGACAGCGGTTGCCCGGTTGCTGTGGAGCAACGACATCGGCCGCATCGCTGCCCTTGGCTTCGGCTTTGCCCTGGCGGAATGGCTGCGCGACTTTCTATTCACCGGCTTTCCCTGGAATGCCGTCGGCTACGCGGCGATGCCGGTGCCCTTGCTTATGCAGAGCGTGTCGGTGACCGGCATGGTTGGCATGAACGCGCTGACGGTCTTCGTCTTTTCATTGCCGGCCCTGCTTGCGGCGCGCCGGCATGTCCGCCTGGGGGCTGCACTGCTTGTCGTTCTCGTCTCGGCCCATGTCGGCTTCGGCTATATCAGGCTTGCTGCTCCGGAGAAGCCTGCGGAACGCAGCCTCGATGTCCGCATTGTGCAGCCGGCCGTTGACCTCAGCGAGAAGTGGGACGCTTCGGTGCCCGACCGGATCTTCGCCACGCTGATGGGACTTTCGGCCAAAGCGCCGGAGACTGGCCATGACAAGCCGCAGTTGATCCTATGGCCGGAGACCTCCGTGCCGTTCTTTTTCGCCCAGCGTCCCGATGCGCTGACCGCGCTGGGCGAGATGCTTGGCGACGGCCAGATGCTGATCGCCGGTGTTGTCCGGGAGGAGGGTGGCTCGGCGGCAAATGCCGACAGGCGGTATTACAATTCGGTGGTGGCGATCGACGACAAGGGTGAAATCGCAGATGCCGTCGACAAGGTTCATCTGGTGCCCTTTGGCGAATATCTGCCTTTTGCCGACCTGCTAGGCCGCTTCGGGCTCAAACAGCTTGTCGCCGGGCCGATGACCTACGCGGCGGGCAATGAGCGACATCCGATCGCGCTGCCCGGCGGCATCCGCGCGCTTCCGTTCATTTGCTATGAAGTCATCTTTCCCGATCTGGTGGCGGTTGACGCTACGTCAGCCGAGCTTATTGTGAACGTCACGAACGACGCGTGGTTCGGTGACACGCCGGGTCCATACCAGCATTTCAGGCAGGCGCAGATTCGCGCTGTGGAGAATGGGGTGCCCTTGTTGCGCGCAGCCAATAACGGCATCTCCGCTGTAGTCGATCCGCGCGGACGCATCCTTGACGCGCTGGCGATCGACGCACGCGGAGCCATCGATGTCCATGTGCCGATTTCCAATCAGGCCGTCGTTTCTTCCAGCCAAAGGCGCATTAACGGACTGCTGATCATGTTGCTGCTTGGCCTGGCCGCTTTCGCATTGAATGTAAGGCAAAGGCTACGGGTGAATTGACAGTCGACACATTAGAAACTCATACTGTAACCGCCTGAAATTTCTCGAAGTCGGTACGTCGTTCTGTTGGGGCACAGGCCGCCGGCTTCGTTTGGGCAGAAAAACACAAAAAGCCGGAAAAATTCGGCGAGGAAAAAATGGCAGAAGAAAACAAGAAGAAGCCGAATCCTATCGACATCCATGTCGGAAGTCGCATCAGGCTTCGCCGCAATATGTTGGGAATGAGTCAGGAGAAGCTGGGCGAGAACCTCGGCATAACGTTTCAGCAGATACAGAAATACGAGAAGGGAACCAATCGCGTCGGCGCCAGCCGTTTGCAGGCAATAGCCTCGATACTCGGTGTTCCTGTCGCTTTCTTTTTCGAGGACGCGCCGGGCCAGGAGGCCGTGGGCAACCGCGGATTTGCCGAGGATGCATCAATGACTTTTGCGGTCGAATTCTGCGGCAGTCCTGAAGGGCTTCAACTCAACCGGGCCTTCGTCAAGATTGGCGACGTCAAGATACGCCGCAAGATCATCGAGCTCGTGAAGGCCCTTTCAACCGACGAGGTCGATTGATTGGGCCGATTGAGTTGGCAGGCAGTTTAAAGCCGGAAATGGCGAGGATGTCGTAGCCGGGCACGACCTCGCTGATCGCGGAATTTACATCCTGTAGGCAGGCCGGAGAGGAAATCGATTTTGCTCGACGCCCAACGTGTTGGAACTAAGCTCGCCGGCGGCATCCTGCCGCTGGTCGCAGTGGTGCAAGATAATAGCGCGATTTTCATGCCAGAATGGCCGCGCCGCTTGACGAGCGCCGCCCGGCACAGCTAACACGTGGCGCGCCAATCGGCAGCGTGCCGATATTTTTTCAAGAGGGGACACCCGTGACGCGGCAAAACTATTTATTCACCTCGGAATCCGTTGCCGAGGGTCATCCCGACAAGGTTTGCGATCGTATCTCCGACGAGATCGTCGATCTGGTCTATCGCGAGGCCAGAAAAACCGGCATGGACCCCTGGAAGGTCCGCGTCGCCTGCGAAACGCTGGCGACCACGAATCGCGTCGTCATCGCCGGCGAGGTGCGCGTCCCCGAGACCCTGCTCAAGAAGGACAAGGCTGGCAATATCCTGATGGATGCCGCCGGTCATCCGCTCGTCAATCCGGCGAAGTTCAAGTCGGCCGCCCGCAAGGCGATCCGCGAAATCGGCTATGAACAGGCCGGTTTCCACTGGAAGACGGCAAAGATCGAGGTTCTGCTGCACGGCCAGTCGCCGGATATCGGCCAGGGCGTCGACAATGCCTCCGACCGGCAAGGCGAGGAAGGGGCCGGCGACCAGGGCATCATGTTCGGCTATGCCTGCCGCGAGACACCGGATCTGATGCCGGCGCCGATCTACTACAGCCATAAGATCCTCGAACTGCTGGCCGCCGCGCGCCATGAGGGCAACGGCGATGCCGGCCGGCTCGGGCCGGACGCCAAGAGCCAGGTCACCGTCCGCTATGTCGACGGCAAGGCGGCGGAAGTGACGCAAATCGTGCTGTCCACCCAGCATCTCGACGCCAGCTGGGATTCGAAGAAGGTCCGCAACGTCGTCGAGCCCTATATCCGCGAGGCGCTGGGCGAGCTGAAGATCGCCGACAGCTGCAACTGGTACATCAACCCGACGGGCAAGTTCGTCATCGGCGGCCCCGACGGCGACGCCGGCCTGACCGGACGCAAGATCATCGTCGATACTTACGGCGGTGCTGCGCCCCATGGCGGCGGTGCTTTTTCCGGCAAGGACACCACCAAGGTCGATCGTTCCGCGGCCTATGCGGCACGCTACCTGGCCAAGAACGTGGTGGCGGCGAAGCTCGCCGATCGCTGCACCATCCAGCTTTCCTATGCCATTGGCGTCGCCCAGCCGCTGTCGGTCTATGTCGACCTGCACGGCACCGGCAAGGTCGATGAGGCGAAGCTCGAGCAGGCGCTGCGCACCGTGATGGACCTGTCGCCGTCCGGCATTCGCCGTCACCTCGATCTCAACAAGCCGATTTATGCCAAGACGTCGTCTTATGGCCATTTCGGCCGCAAGGCCGGCCGCGACGGGTCCTTCTCCTGGGAAAAGACCGACCTCGCCAAGGCGCTCAAGGATGCACTCGCCGAAGCGCCCGCCGAAGCAGTCGCGGCCTAGCCGCGGCGTCCATAGATCCGAAAGACGTGGATCCGAAAGACCGGCCAAGCCGTGCGACCGAAGCATTTTTCGGTCGCCGGCGCGGCAAGACCATCCGTCCGCAGCAGGCGGCGGCACTGGAAAGCGGCTTCCGCACCTACCGGCTCGATCTGATGGCCGGACCGCCGGCCGAACTGCGCAGCCTGTTCGAAGCGGATGTCTGCGCCATTCATCTCGAGATTGGTTTCGGCGGCGGCGAGCACCTGCTGCATCGGGCGACGGCAGCTCCTGAGACCGGCTTTATCGGCGTCGAGCCTTTCGTCAACGGCATGGCCAAGATGATGATGGCGGTCAGGGAACGGCCGCTGGCCAATCTTCGGGTCTATGACGACGATGCCACGCGCCTGCTCGACTGGCTCCCGCAAGCCTCGCTCGACGGCATCGACCTTCTCTATCCCGATCCCTGGCCGAAAAAGAAACACTGGAAGCGCCGCTTCGTCAGTCCGGTCAATCTCGACCGTTTCGCGCGCGTCCTGAAGTCAGGCGGAAAATTCCGCTTTGCGTCCGATATCGATAGCTATGTGAACTGGACGCTGCTGCACTGCCGGGCGCATGATGCGTTTGAATGGCAGGCTGAAGAGGCAGCCGATTGGCATCGGCCCTATGAGGGTTGGCCGGGTACGCGCTACGAGGCGAAGGCCATTCGCGAAGGCCGTCGGCCTGCCTATCTCACCTTCGTCCGAAGATAGGCGACCAAGTTAAGCAGCGCCCCATCGCGCGCTTTGCCGTCGACGAGGACCAAGGACGTCCTCGTCCTGCTTCGCAGGTCTTAGAAGCGGCCGATCTTGTCGAAGGCGGCCGGATCCACGCCGAGATTGCGCAGATCATGCGCGCGCGGCTTGCGGCCGGCTTCGACGGCGTGCGAAGCGGCCACGGCGCTGCCGAACACAGTGAAGAAATCGCCGATGGCCGAGAAAACCTTGCGGTTGGTCATGATTATGCCCTTTCGCCTGCTGCAATGTGACTGAATTTGTGCAGCGCAACATAGATAGGCGCGTATTGCCTGATATCACAGGGACGTTGCCGCATGGCCGCCATGCGTCCTGTGCAACGCTGCTGCCTCCTCATGGAGACAGAAAACCGGACAACTGGTGTGCTACCTAATCCGGACAACTCATCTGCTTACGACAGACCCCGCATGCGGACTTGAAACGACGGCTGCGATCGTCTATATCAAGCTCAAATTCTTGGTCGGTATGGCGAAGAGTGGGTCCACCCGGTCCCGCTCTTTTTTGTTACCTTCCGACCGCACAATGAACCGACAGGAAACGAATGACCGCAACGGCAACCGACAGCGACGACCGCATCATCCGCGAAAGCGGCATCGATGCTCGCGTCGCGCTGATCGTTCAGCCGGTGCTGCGCGCCATCGGCTTTCGCCTTGTCAGGGTGCATCTGACGGGCCAAAACGGGCTGACGCTGCAGATCATGGCCGAACGCGAGGACGGCACCATGACCGTCGAGGATTGCGAAGAGGTCAGCCGGGCGGTGTCGCCGGCGCTCGATGTCGATGATCCGATCGAAAAGGCGTATCATCTCGAAGTGTCGTCGCCGGGTATCGATCGGCCGCTGGTCCGCAAGTCGGATTTCGCGACCTGGACGGGCCACCTGGTGAAGATGGAAACGTCGGTCCTTGTCGCCGACCGCAAGCGCTTCAAGGGCAAGATCGCCGAGAGCGATGCGGACGGCGTGCTGATCGAGCGCGACAAGGCGGCCTATGGCGAGGAGCCGACGGTGCGCGTGCCCTACGATGCGATTGCAGAAGCGCGGCTGATCCTGACCGACGACCTTATCCGCGATGCGCTGTCGAAGGACAACAGGGCGCGCAAGGAAGCCAAGAAGCGCCGCGGCGAACCCGAAGACGCGCCAGAGGGCGTAGAAGCGGGCGCGGAAGACGAAACCGAACAGGAAATGTGATTGGGCTGCCGGGCGCAAAGGCTCGGCAACAAGCTCGGGAGAAAAAAGATGGTTGTAAGCGCCAACAGGCTTGAACTGCTGCAGATCGCCGATGCGGTCGCGCGTGAAAAGTCGATCGACAAGTCGATCGTCATCGCCGCCATGGCCGATGCGATCCAGAAGGCGGCGCGATCGCGCTATGGCCAGGAAACCAACATCCGTGCCGACATCAATCCGAACACCGGCGAGATGAAGCTGCAGCGGCTGATGGAAGTGGTCGAGAAGGTCGACGACTATGCGACGCAGATCGCCATTTCCTCGGCGCGCGAGCGCAATCCCGACGCCCAGCTCGGCGACTTCATTGCCGAGCAGCTGCCGCCGATGGATTTCGGCCGCATCGCCGCCCAGTCGGCCAAGCAGGTCATCGTCCAGAAGGTGCGCGAGGCCGAGCGTGACCGCCAATATGACGAGTACAAGGACCGCATCGGCGAGATCGTCAACGGCACCGTCAAGCGCGTCGAATACGGCAATGTCATCGTCGATCTCGGCCGTGGCGAGGCGATCATCCGCCGCGACGAGCTGATCCCGCGCGAAAACTACAAATATGGCGATCGCGTCCGCGCCTATGTCTACGATGTGCGCCGCGAGCAGCGCGGTCCGCAGATATTCCTGTCGCGCACCCATCCGCAGTTCATGGCGAAGCTGTTCACCATGGAAGTGCCGGAAATCTACGACGGCATCATCGAGATCAAGTCGGTCGCCCGCGATCCGGGCTCGCGCGCCAAGATCGCCGTCATCTCGCGTGACAGTTCCATCGATCCGGTCGGCGCCTGCGTCGGCATGCGCGGCAGCCGCGTTCAGGCGGTGGTCGGCGAATTGCAGGGCGAGAAGATCGACATCATTCCGTGGTCGCCTTCGGCCGCTTCCTTCATCGTCAATGCGCTGCAGCCGGCGGAAGTCGCCAAGGTCGTGCTCGACGAGGACGCCGAACGCATCGAGGTCGTGGTGCCGGACGACCAGCTGTCGCTGGCTATCGGCCGCCGCGGCCAGAACGTCCGGCTTGCCTCGCAGCTCACCGGCTGGGATATCGACATCCTGACCGAGCAGGAAGAGAGCGAGCGCCGCCAGAAGGAGTTCGTCGAACGCTCGGCGCTATTCATGGATGCGCTCAACGTCGACGAGATGGTCGGCCAGGTGCTTGCCTCCGAGGGCTTCACCAGCGTCGAGGAAGTCGCCTATGTCGACGCCGACGAGATCGCATCGATCGACGGCTTCGACGAGGACACCGCCTCGGAAATACAGGCCCGCGCCCGCGAGTATCTGGAGAAGATCGAAGCCGAGCACGACGAGAAGCGCAAGGCGCTGGGCGTCGAGGACGAGTTGCGTGAGATCCCTGGCGTGACCACCGCCATGATGGTGACGCTCGGCGAGGATGGCGTGAAGACGATCGAGGATTTCGCCGGCTATGCGGCCGACGACCTGACCGGCTGGAAGGAACGCAAGGACGGCGAGACGAAGGTGTTTCCCGGTGTGCTCGCCAGTCACGGCGTGTCGCGCGCCGATGCCGAGCAGATGGTTCTGGCTGCCCGCCTCAAGGCCGGCTGGATCACCGAAGACGAGCTTGCAGCCGAAGACGTGCCGGCTGACGAAGCCGTTGGTGCGTGAGGTGAAACCGCATCGCACACAACCCGCCCTTGGACGAGATGAACGATCGCACTTGCATCGTCACGCGCAGACAGGCCGAACCGGATGAACTGATCCGTTTCGTCGTCGGCCCGGATTCGGCCGTCGTTCCGGATATCAAGAAAAACCTGCCCGGCCGCGGTTGCTGGGTGACGGCCGACCGCCTACATATCGACAAGGCGGCAGCGAAAAACCTGTTCGCTCGCGCCTTTAAGGCGCAGGTGATCGTGCCGACCGATCTCGGCGGCATGGTCGACGGGCTGCTTTCCAGATACGCTCTGGGCATGCTCGGTCTTGCCCGCAAGGCAGGCGCGATCGCGCTCGGCGCCACCAAGGTTGAGAGCGCGGTGCGTGGTGGGCTGGCGCTTTTCGTGTTGCATGCGACCGAGGCGTCAGATGACGGCGTCCGCAAGATCAGCCAGGCGCGACGGGCAACCGTCCACCTTGGTGGCCCCGCCATCCTTGCCTACAAACTTTTCTCCGAGGCCGAGTTGAGCTTGGCATTGGGGGGTACAAATGTGATACATGCTGCCGTTCTCGCGGGAGACGCGGGCAGGGCGGTCCAGAAGCGCATGGTTGCGCTCGACCGGTATCGGGGCGGTTCCCCGGACGATCTGGCAATGCTTGCGGCCGTTGCTGACGAAGATGATGCCGCAGAGGATATGGAATGAGCGATACGAAATCGGGCGACGACAAGACGTTGAGTGTGACGCCGAAGAAGACCTTGACGCTGAAGCGCCCCGGTACTGAACAGGGCACCGTGCGCCAAAGCTTCTCGCATGGCCGCACCAAGGCGGTCGTGGTCGAGACCAAGAAGCGCAAGTTCTCGCTGCCCGGCGACAAGCCGGAGCCGGCTGCTGCCCCTGTGTCAGTCTTCACGCCGAAGCCGCCGGTCGCGGCAGCGCCCGTTGTGCAGGAAGCGCCCAAGGCGCCGCCGCCTCCGCCGCCTGTCGAGCGCGGCGGCATGGTGCTGAACGAATTGTCGCGCAATGAGATGGAGGCGCGCCGCCGGGCCCTTGAGGGCTCGAAGGTCCGCGACGTCGAGGATCGCCAGCGCGCCATCGACGAGGCCAAGCGCCGCGCCGAGGATGAAGAGCGCCGCCGTCGCGAGCGCGAGGAATCTGCGCGCCGCCAGGCCGAGGAAGAGGCTCGGCTGCAGGCTGAGGCCGAGTCCCGCCGGCGTGCCGAGGAAGAGGCGCGTCGCCGCGCGCCGCTGGCCGCCGAACTGGCGACAGTCGACGACGAGGACATCAAGCCGAAGCGAACCGGCGCCGGTGCCCCGGTGCGCCGTCCGGTCACGCCCGAAGTGGCGCGTCCGGCCAAGCCGACCAAGGGCGAGGAAGATCGCCGCCGCGGCAAGCTGACGCTGAACGCCGCACTTTCCGATGAGGATGCGCGTGCGCGTTCGCTGTCGTCGATGCGTCGGCGCCAGGAGAAATTCAAGCGCGCGCTGCATAACGAACCGCGCGAGAAAGTCATGCGCGAAGTGATACTGCCCGAAACCATCACCATCCAAGAACTGGCGCAGCGCATGTCCGAGCGCGCCGTCGACGTGGTCAAGTTCTTCATGAAACAGGGCCAGATCCTGAAGCCTGGCGACGTCATCGACGCCGATACGGCCGAGCTGGTCGCCACCGAATTTGGCCACACGGTTCGCCGCGTCGCCGAGTCCGACATCGAAGAAGGCCTGTTCAACATCGCCGATCGCCCAGAAGATCTGGAATCGCGGCCGCCGGTGGTAACGATCATGGGCCATGTCGATCACGGCAAGACGTCGCTGCTCGATGCCATCCGCAACGCAAATGTCGTGTCCGGCGAGGCCGGCGGCATCACCCAGCATATTGGCGCATATCAGGTCGAGAAGAACGGTCACAAGATCACCTTCATCGACACGCCCGGCCACGCCGCCTTCACGGCGATGCGCGCCCGCGGCGCTCAGGCGACAGACATCGCCATCCTCGTGGTGGCAGCCGACGACAGCGTGATGCCGCAGACGATCGAATCGATCAGCCATGCCAAGGCGGCCGGCGTTCCGATCATCGTGGCGATCAACAAGATCGACAAGCATGACGCCGACCCGCAGAAGGTGCGCTCGGAGCTGCTGCGCCACGAAGTCTTCGTGGAATCGATGGGCGGCGAGGTGCTGGATGTCGAAGTGTCGGCGACCAAGGGCACCAATCTCGATAAGCTGCTCGAAGCGATCCTGCTGCAGGCCGAAATCCTCGACCTGAAGGCCAATCCGGACCGCACCGCCGAGGGTGTCGTCATCGAAGCCCAGCTCGACAAGGGCCGCGGCCCCGTCGCCACGGTGCTGGTCCAGACCGGCACGCTGATGCCCGGCGACATCCTCGTTGCTGGCAACGAATGGGGCCGGGTGCGTGCGCTGGTCAACGACCGCGGCGGGCAGATCAAGGAAGCGCCGCCGGCAATGCCGGTGGAGGTGCTTGGTCTGCAGGGAACACCGCAGGCCGGCGACCGCTTCGCCGTGGTCAACAACGAGGCCCGCGCCCGCGAGATCACCGAATACCGCCAGCGTCTGGCGCGCGAGAAGGCGGTGGCCAAGCATGCCGGCCAGCGTGGGTCGCTCGAACAGATGATGTCGCAGCTGCAGACGAGCGGGCTGAAGGAATTCCCGCTGGTCATCAAGGGCGACGTGCAGGGCTCGATCGAGGCGATCAACGCGGCGCTGGACAAGCTCGGCACCGACGAAGTGCGTGCGCGCATCGTCCATGCGGGCGCCGGCGGCATCACCGAAAGCGATGTGTCGCTGGCGGAAACCTCGGGTGCTGCGATCATCGGCTTCAACGTCCGCGCCAATGTGCAGGCGCGCGCGGCTGCCGCGGCGGCAGGCATAGAGATCCGCTACTATTCGATCATCTACAATCTCGTGGATGACGTGAAGGCTGCGCTCTCCGGCCTGCTTTCGCCGGAGCGTCGCGAGACCTTCATCGGCAATGCGGAGATCCTCGAGATCTTCGACATCACCAAGGTCGGCAAGATCGCCGGCTGCCGTGTCACCGAAGGCAAGGTCGAGCGCGGTGCGGGCGTTCGCCTGATCCGCGATAACGTCGTCATCCACGAAGGCACGCTGAAGACCCTGAAGCGCTTCAAGGACGAAGTTGCGGAAGTCCCAGGTGGCCAGGAATGCGGCATGGCCTTCCAGAACTACGAAGACATGCGCGTCGGCGACGTCATCGAGTGCTTCCGCGTCGAGATGGTGACCAGGACGCTCTGAGTTCGAGCAGCTTGAGCTCAAGCATCTACTGAGACCGGGCGGTGGTCGAAAGACCGCCGCCCAAACCATATGAGACATGCGGCGCGGTCCCATCCCGCGCTTCACGATTTCAGGATAGAGAAAAATGCCCCGTTCAACCACATCAGGCCCATCCCAGCGCATGCTTCGCGTCGGCGAGCAGGTGCGCCATGCGCTGTCGGAAACCTTGCAACGTGGCGAGATCCTCGATCCCTTGATCGAGAATGCCGTGGTGTCGGTCTCGGAAGTGCGCATGTCGCCCGATCTGAAGATCGCCACCGCCTTCGTCTCGCCGCTTGGCGCCAGTGAACCCGATGCGGTGGTCGAGGCGCTCAACAAGCATGCGAAATTCGTGCGCGGCCGCGTTTCCGGCGCTCTCCGGCAGATGAAGTACATGCCGGAATTCCGCTTCCGGCTCGACACCAGCTACGACAATTTCCAGAAGATCAACGAATTGTTGCACTCGCCCGAAGTGGCGCGCGATCTCGGCACAGATGTCCAGATTGACGACCAGAATGAAGACAACGACAAGGACGAAAAATAGTGGCGCGTCGCGGCAAGAAGAAAGGCCGGCCGATCTCCGGCTGGCTGGTGCTGGACAAGCCCGTCGGCATGGGTTCGACCGAAGCCGTCTCCAAGATCAAATGGTTGTTCCAGGCGGAAAAGGCCGGCCATGCCGGCACGCTTGACCCGCTCGCTTCCGGCATGCTGCCGATTGCGCTCGGCGAAGCGACCAAGACCGTGCCCTATGTCCAGGATGGCGCCAAGGTCTACCGCTTCACGGTTGCCTGGGGCGAGGAGCGTTCGACCGATGACCTCGAAGGGCCGGTGACGAAAAGCTCCGACCAGCGTCCGGTTGAAGCCGATGTGCTTTTGCTGATGCCGAAATACACCGGCGTCATCATGCAGACGCCGCCGCAATTTTCAGCCATCAAGATCGCAGGCGAGCGCGCCTATGACCTTGCCCGCGACGGCGCGACGGTCGACATCCCGGCGCGGGAAGTCGAGATCGGCCGTCTCGACCTGATCGAGCACAGTGCTGATCGCACCATTTTCGAGGTCGAATGCGGCAAGGGCACTTATGTGCGCTCGCTGGCCCGCGACATGGGCCGCGACCTCGGCTGTTTCGGTCACATCGCCGAACTGCGCCGGATCGAAGTCGAGCCGTTCACGCAGGAAGACTTCGTCACCATCGCCGAGCTGGAAGCAGCACGTTTCGGCGAACGCGGTAATAAGGATCTGGATACGGCCGATGATGCATCCGGCGCTCCCGATGTGCCGGTCGATTTCGACGCCATCGATGCGCTTCTGGTCGACACATCGGCCGCGCTCGACTGCCTGCCGCAGGTCGCGATCAGCGACGACGCGGCAACAAAAATCCGCCTCGGCAATCCGGTCATCATCCGTGGCCGCGACGCGCCGGTGGAAGCCGAGGAAGCCTGCGCTACGGCGCGCGGCAAGCTGGTCGCCATTGGCGCAATCGAACAAGGCATGTTCAAGCCGAAGCGGGTCTTTGCCGGGTGAGTCCCGTCGTCTAATCTCGATGAGACTTAAACATCCGAGGGGCACATGGCAAAGGCCGAGACGATCAGGAAGCGGGCGCGGGTGACAGCGCGGCGGCCGCCGGTTGGCGCATCGCCGGGCACGCTGATCGCCGACCCGGCGGCGCGGCGCAGCGAACTGCGACTGACACTGATGTCGCCCGACAAATTCGAGACGATCGAAGATGCCAGCATCGACGACGTCAACGCCAATTGCGACACATGGCCGGTCATCTGGCTCGATTGCACCGGCCTCGCCAACATCCCGCTGATCGAGGAGATCGGCCGGATTTTCAGCCTGCATCCGCTGGCGTTGGAAGATGTCGTCAACACCGGCCAACGGCCGAAGGTGGATTTCTTCGAGGACCATGCCTTCATCGTCGTCAGGATGATCGACGACGTTACCGCGCATCGTTACGAGCAGATCGCCGTCTTCTTCGGCAAGAACTTCGTCGTCACCTTCCAGGAGCGCGAAGGCGATCCGTTCGACCCCGTGCGCAAGCGCATCGAAAGCTCGATGCCCAACCGGTTGCGCGCACGCGGCGCAGACTATCTCGCCTATGCGCTGATCGACGCCATCGTCGACAGCTATTTCCCGCCGATCGAGACTGCCGGCGAATTGGTCGACAGCATCGAGGACCAGATGCTGCGCGCGGCGGACAAGCACCAGATGCGGCGGCTTCACGAGTTGCGGCGCGACGCCAATGTGCTGAAGGGGGTGCTTTGGCCGATGCGCGATGCGCTGGCCACGCTGATCCGCAACGACGTGCCCTATGTGAAGGCCGAGACCAAGGTTTTCCTGAACGACACGCTCGACCACTCGCTTCGGCTCATCGAACTGGTCGAAACCCAGCGCGACATGCTGACCGGTCTGATCGAGATGCATCTGTCGCTGAGCCAGGCGCGCACCAGCGATGTCATCAGCTATCTGACGATCGTCTCGGTGATCTTCATCCCGCTAACCTTTCTCGTTGGCGTGTGGGGCATGAACTTCGATCCAGAAAGCTCGCCATGGAACATGCCGGAGTTGAAGGCCCAATACGGCTATCCGGCGGCGCTCGTGTTCATGGCCCTTGTCGCGTTCGGGCTGATTGCCTTCTTCAGATGGAAGAAGTG
This sequence comes from Mesorhizobium sp. M6A.T.Cr.TU.014.01.1.1, assembly GCF_004022765.1. Classification (NCBI taxonomy): domain Bacteria; kingdom Pseudomonadati; phylum Pseudomonadota; class Alphaproteobacteria; order Hyphomicrobiales; family Phyllobacteriaceae; genus Mesorhizobium; species Mesorhizobium sp. M6A.T.Cr.TU.014.01.1.1. The sequence continues at coordinate 17,670 of NZ_RZPG01000023.1, read as the reverse complement.
GCTTTAGCCGAAGGGAAATCTTCGTTTGTGCCGCAAAAAGCCGGCTTGTGAATTGGGCTGGTGTTTTTGCCTGAATTGCACTATATGCGCCGCAGCATCGTGCAATGACACGTTGCTTGTACCGGCCCCTGCTGGACGACATCCCGGCTGAGGGCGTCCCGTTTCCTCAAACAGATAAGGAAAAACACGATGTCGATTACTGCCGAGCGCAAGAAGGAATTGATGGGTGAATTCGCAACCGCCAAGGGCGATACCGGGTCTCCGGAAGTCCAGGTGGCCATCCTTTCCGAGCGCATCAAGAACCTGACCGACCATTTCAAGGACCACAAGAAGGATAACCATTCCCGCCGTGGTCTGCTTGCTCTCGTCTCCCAGCGCCGTAGTCTGCTTGATTATCTCAAGCGCAAGGATGACGCGCGCTATCAGACGCTGATCGAGAAGCTCGGTCTGCGCCGTTGACGAATTGACCGGCGGGTTCTTTCGAGAGCCCGCCGGTCGCGCATTGGAGCATCGGATCAGTCCATTGCTCTATGAAGGAAGTAGAGCGCCGCGCATCGATCTAGACGCGCAAATAGGACGCTCTGAAAGTTTGAATTTGCGCATGATGCTTTCCGCAGGCCGCGGTTTCGGGATCATGCGCAAGGCCAGTCGGATCGATTGGCCAGACCCGGTTTCGAAATAGCACAGGGCCATTCGAAACCGCCCATGGACGGTCATGGGGCAGGATTGCAGGACGCTCGCGCGGCAATCGCGCCGGATTTACCCGAGCTTCCCGTTGTCTTGCCCGTGGCTGCCCGAGAAATGAAGCCAAGGGAAAGGGGCACTCGCGCACGGTGAAACGGCGCGGCCCTTTCCGCATATGAAGGACAAGATATGTTCAATCACCATAAAGTGGAAATCGAATGGGGCGGCCGCCCGCTCATCCTCGAAACCGGCAAGATCGCGCGCCAGGCTGACGGCGCGGTGCTCGCCACCTACGGCGAAACCAAGGTTCTCGCCACCGTCGTTTCGATGAAGGAGCCGAAGCCCGGCCTCGATTTCTTCCCGCTGACCGTCAACTACCAGGAAAAGACCTATGCCGCCGGCAAGATCCCGGGCGGCTATTTCAAGCGTGAAGGCCGTCCGAGCGAGAAGGAAACGCTGGTTTCCCGCCTCATCGATCGTCCGATCCGCCCGCTCTTCGCCGACGGCTACAAGAACGACACGCAGATCGTCGTCACCGTTGTCCAGCATGATCTCGAAAACGACCCCGACATCCTGTCGATCGTCGCCACCTCGGCGGCCTTGACGCTGTCCGGCGTCCCCTTCATGGGCCCGATCGGCGGCGCCCGCGTCGGTTACATCAACGGCGAATATGTGCTCAATCCGCATGTCGACGAGATGCAGGAATCCAAGCTTGACCTGATCGTCGCCGGCACCTCAGACGCCGTGCTGATGGTTGAGTCCGAAGCCAAGGAGCTCGGCGAGGACCTGATGCTCGGCGCCGTCATGTTCGGCCATCGCGGCTTCCAGCCGGTGATCGATGCGATCATCAAGCTGGCCGAGGTTGCCGCCAAGGACCCGCGCGATTTCACCGCGCCGGACTATTCGGCGCTTGAAGCAGAGATGCTGAAGATCGTCGAAGGCGAGCTTCGCGATGCCTACAAGATCACCGACAAGCAGAAGCGCTATGCCGCCGTCGACGCCGTCAAGGCGAAGGTCAAGGCTGCGTTCGCCCCCGCCGAAGGCGAGGAAGCAAAATACACGTCCGAGCAGATCGGCACTGTGTTCAAGGAGCTCCAGGCCAAGGTCGTGCGCTGGAACATCCTCGACACCGGCTCGCGCATCGACGGCCGCGACCTGAAGACGGTCCGCAAGATCGTCTCCGAAGTCGGCGTCCTGCCGCGCACCCACGGCTCGGCACTGTTCACCCGCGGCGAGACCCAGGCGCTGGTTGTTGCCACGCTCGGCACCGGCGAGGACGAGCAGTACGTCGATTCGCTGACCGGCATGTACAAGGAGAAGTTCCTCCTTCACTACAACTTCCCCCCCTATTCGGTCGGTGAAACCGGTCGCATGGGTTCGCCCGGCCGCCGCGAAATCGGCCACGGGAAGCTCGCCTGGCGCGCGATCCGCCCGATGCTGCCGACCGCCGATCAGTTCCCCTACACGCTGCGCGTCGTCTCGGAGATCACCGAGTCCAACGGTTCGTCGTCGATGGCCACCGTCTGTGGCACCTCGCTGGCGCTGATGGATGCCGGCGTGCCGCTGGCCAAGCCGGTTGCCGGCATTGCCATGGGTCTCATCAAGGAAGGCGAGCGCTTCGCGGTGCTCACCGATATCCTCGGCGACGAGGATCACCTCGGCGATATGGACTTCAAGGTTGCCGGCACCGCCAACGGCATCACCTCGTTGCAAATGGACATCAAGATCGAAGGCATCACCGAGGAGATCATGAAGATCGCGCTGGACCAGGCCAAGGACGGCCGCCAGCACATTCTCGGCGAAATGGGCAATGCGCTGTCCGGCGCGCGTTCCGAGCTCGGTGAGTTCGCGCCGCGCATCGAGGTCATGCATATCCCGACCGACAAGATCCGCGACGTGATCGGCTCGGGCGGCAAGGTCATCCGCGAGATCGTCGAAAAGACCGGCGCCAAGATCAACATCGAGGACGACGGCACGGTCAAGATCGCTTCGTCCAACGCCAAGGAGATCGAGGCGGCGAAGAAGTGGATCCACACCATCGTTGCCGAGCCGGAAGTCGGCGAGATCTACGAAGGCACGGTCGTCAAGACCGCCGACTTCGGCGCTTTCGTCAACTTCTTCGGTCCGCGTGACGGCCTCGTCCACATCTCGCAGCTCGCCAACGATCGCGTCGCCAAGACCTCCGACGTCGTCAAGGAAGGCGACAAGGTCTGGGTCAAGCTGATGGGCTTCGATGAGCGCGGCAAGGTCCGCCTGTCGATGAAGGTCGTCGACCAGGCCACGGGCAAGGAAATCGCCCGCGACAAGAAGGCCGAAGGCGAAGAAGACGCCGCCTGAGCGATCTGACGGTATAATCGAAGCGGGCGCGCCGACAGGTCGCGCCCGTTTTCATTTTCAAGAGATCGAAGAATGTCCGCCGAGCCGCTGAAGACACTGTTCCACCCGTTCGAGGCCGAGGCTGTCGCCATGCCGCGTAAAGGCGAGCGCGTCCTCTTTCTGGGCGCCGAGCCGGGTTTCCGCCTGCCCGAAGGCTTCGATGCAACACTGCATCTGGTGCAAGGCTTCCGCCCGCATTTTCGCGCGCTGCAGGGCGCCGGCTTCACGGTCACGCCGCATCTGGAGGGCGAAGGTTTCGATGCGGCACTGGTGCTTGCCGGCCGTCATCGCGGGCAAAACGAATTGCGCATCGCTGAGGCGATTGAGCGTGTGAGGCCGGGCGGACTGATCGCCGTCGCCGGTGGCAAGGACGATGGCATTGCCAGCCTGCGCAAGCGCATCGGCGAGCTTGTGACGCTCGACGGCCATATGCCGAAACATCACGGCATCGCCTTCTGGTTCCGTCGACCGGCCGACGCTGCGGTCGCGGCAACGCTTCGCGCTGCCAATCCAACCCTTCTGCTCGAGGCCCGGTTCCGCACCGCGCCAGGCATGTTCTCTTTTGATAAGATCGATGCAGGTTCGAGATTGCTGGTGGACAATTTGCCCGGCGACCTGCGTGGCAACATTGCCGATTTCTGCGCCGGCTGGGGCTATGTGGCGGCCGAGGTCGCCGCCCGCTCACCCGGCATCTCGGCGCTCGATCTCTACGAGGCCGAGTTCGAGGCGCTGGAGGCGGCGAAACGCAATATCGGCAATACAGCGGCGGAACCCAATTTCTTCTGGATCGATCTTTTGAGCGAGCCGGTCGAGCGCCGTTATGACGCCATCGTCATGAACCCGCCCTTCCATCGCAGCCGCGCGACCGAGCCGGAGATCGGTGCCGGCATGATCCGCGCCGCGGCGAAGGCGCTGAAGCCAGGTGGGCGGCTGTTCATGGTGGCGAACCGTCAGCTTCCCTACGAGCCGGTGCTGGCGGCCGCCTTCTCCAGCCACGCCGAGATCGCCCGCGACGGGATGTTCAAGGTTTTGGCGGCGCGCCGCTGAGCGGAGTTCACCGGACCAAGCCATTTTCTATGGGCCGAATTATTCCCGGCCGGTGTCGGCCTGCTTTAACTCGTCGAGCGCCGGCATCGAGACGATGTGGTAGCCGGAATCGACATAGTGGATTTCGCCGGTGACGCCGGACGAGAGGTCGGACAGGAGGTAGAGCGCGGAGCCACCGACTTCGTCGATGGTCACTGTACGGCGCAGCGGCGAGTTGCGCTGCTGGTAGGAAAACATATGGCGTGCGTCGGAAATCCCGGCGCCGGCCAATGTCCTCACCGGTCCCGCCGATATGCCGTTCACCCTGATGCCGCGCGGGCCGTAGTCGTTGGCGAGATAGCGGACGCTGGCTTCCAGCCCGGCCTTGGCCACGCCCATGACGTTGTAGTTCGGCATGACGCGGACAGAACCCGCATAGGTCAGCGTGATCATCGAGCCGCTGTCCTTCATCAGCACGGCGGCGTGACGGGCGACCTCGGTGAAGGAATAGCAGGAGATGACCATGGTGCGGACGAAATTGTCGCGGCTGGTGTCGGCGTAAAGGCCCTTCAGCTCGTTCTTGTCGGAAAAGCCGATTGCATGGACGACGAAGTCCAGCCCGCCCCAGGCCTTGCCCAAGGTCTCGAAGGTGGCGGCAACCGATGCGCTGTCCTCGACATCGCAAGGGACGACCAGCGAGGCGCCGAGCTTGTCGGCGAGCGGCTTGACCCGGCGCCCGAAGGCCTCGCCCTGATAGGTGAAGGCGAGTTCCGCCCCATGTTCGGAGAGTTTCCGGGCGATGCCCCAGGCGATCGAATGATCGTTGGCGACACCCATGACAAGCCCGCGCTTGCCCTTCATCAATCCGTCCATGGTCGGCAATCCTTATGCGGAATAGCGCTGGAAAATCAGCGTTGCGTTGGTGCCGCCGAAACCAAACGAATTGGACAAAACGGTGTCGATCCTGGCATCGTCGATACGCTCCCGCACGATCGGCATGCCCTCGAACTCCGGATCGAGATTCTCGATATGGGCGCTTTCACCGATGAAGCCGCCTTGCATCATCAGGATAGAGTAGATCGATTCCTGCACGCCGGCCGCACCCAGCGAATGGCCGGTCAGCGATTTGGTCGAGGTGATGAAAGGCATCTTCTCGCCGAACACTTCGCGGATCGCGCCCATTTCCTTGGAATCGCCGACCGGCGTCGAAGTGCCGTGCGTGTTGATGTAGTCGACTGGCGAAGAGGTGGTCGCCAGCGCCTGCCGCATGCAGCGCACCGCACCTTCGCCCGATGGCGCCACCATGTCGTAGCCGTCGGAGGTCGCGCCGTAGCCGACGATCTCGGCGTAGATCTTGGCGCCGCGTGCCTTGGCGTGCTCGAGCTCTTCCAGGACCAGCACGCCGGCACCGCCGGCAATGACGAAGCCGTCGCGATCGGCGTCATAGGCGCGCGAGGCGGCCGACGCCCTGTCGTTGAACTTGGACGACATGGCGCCCATCGCGTCGAACAGGTCCGACATCGTCCAATCGAGATCCTCATGGCCGCCGGCGAAGACCATGTCCTGCTTGCCCCACTGGATCAGTTCGTAGCCATTGCCGATGCAATGCGCCGAGGTCGAGCAGGCCGACGAGATCGAATAGTTGACGCCATGGATCTTGAACCAGGTGGCGAGCGTCGCTGAAGCGGTCGACGACATCGCCTTCGGCACGGCGAACGGGCCGATGCGCTTGGGGCTGCCATTCTTGAGCGTGGTTTCGGCCGCTTCGACGATGGCTCGGGTCGACGGTCCGCCCGATCCCATGACGATGCCGGTGCGCTCATTGGTGATGTCGTTCTCACCAAGTCCAGCGTCCACAATAGCCTGGTCCATGGCGACATGGTTCCAGGCCGCACCTTGCGACAGGAAGCGCATAGCGCGACGATCGATCAGGGCGGAGGGGTCGAGCGTCGGCGCTCCCCAGACCTGACAGCGGAAGCCGTGTTCGGCGAAGGAATCAGAGAAGCTGATGCCGGACTTGGCATCGTGGAGCGAGGCCTGCACCTCGTTGGCATTGTTGCCGATCGACGACACGATGCCGAGGCCTGTCACTACGACCCGTCTCATTCGCAACTCCTTCCAGCGCTTGAACCCGAAACCTGTTGGACACGGATCATGCGCAAATTAAAGTTCTACAGCTTCGTTTGCGCGTCCCAGGGACGCGCGGCGCTGTGGGGGCGCCGGTCAGGCGGCGGCCGATTGCTTGGACAGACCCACCTTGAGGTCCGTTGCTGCGTATATGGGTTCGCCATCCGCCTTCAGCCAGCCATCGGCGATACCAAGCACCAGCCGGCCGCGCATCACGCGCTTGAAGTCCACGCCATACTCCACCTTCTTGACCGACGGTGTCACCATGCCCTTGAACTTCACCTCGCCGGTCGAGAGCGCCATTCCTTTGCCCGGCTCGCCGAGCCAGCCGAGGTAGAATCCCGTCAATTGCCACATGGCGTCGAGGCCCAGGCACCCCGGCATGATTGGATTGCCGATGAAGTGGCAGGCGAAAAACCACAGGTCCGGCTTAATGTCGAACTCTGCGCGGATGAAGCCCTTGTCGAAGGCACCGCCCGTCTCGCTGATTTCGGTGATGCGGTCGAACATCAGCATCGGCGGATAGGGGAGTTGGGCGTTTCCAGGTCCGAACAGCTCGCCGCGGGCGCAGGCAAGCAGTTCTTCGTAATCGTAGCTGGATTTCGAAACCGCCATCAATCTCTTCCCCGTAATCGTCCCGGGCGGTAGAGCGCCCTTGTCGTTGGTTTCCTAACACAATCTATTTCAGGCCGGAAACCGGCGTTTGCGCTTAACCTGCCCGTCTGCCTGGGTCAATGCGCGCTATTGATCGTATTCGGCCGACAGAATATATGTCGGGAGGTGTTCAGTTTCGGGCGATGTTCGTTTTTTGCCATTCTGGGCATATCTTGGGGCGAAACTATGAGCTTGGACGGATAGATGGATCTGGGCTGCCGGAAGGAAAATGTCGCTGTGGACAAGCGGGTTCGCGAAGCTGGCCTGAGGCCGACGCGTCAGCGTATTGCGCTGGCCGATCTGCTTTTCGCCAAAGGCGACCGCCATCTGTCGGCCGAGGAACTGCACGAGGAGGCGATCGCCGCCGGCGTGCCGGTGTCGCTCGCCACCGTCTACAACGCCCTTCATCAATTCACCCAGGCGGGCCTTCTGCGCATCCTGGCCGTCGAAGGGTCGAAGACCTACTTCGACACCAACACCTCCGATCACCATCATTTCTACATTGAAGGCGAAAACAGGATCTTCGATATCGCCAGCGGTCCTGTCACGGTTTCCAACCTGCCGGAGCCGCCGGAAGGCATGGAGATCGCCAATGTCGACATCGTGGTAAGGCTGCGTCCCAAACGCTGCGATTGATCGGCGCGTCATTGGGTCCGCGAGATACCGTCTCGCCCGCTAGACCATGATCCCGAACCGACAAGGAGAGGTCAGTTTTTGACCCGTTCGCCCGGATAGGCGCCCCAGACAAGCGACTGGGCGAGCCAGCCGGTGTGGCCGTCGAAGGTCATTTCGCACCACTGGCCGTCACAGGACCTGATCGTGCCCATGGCGCCCGGCTCGATGATCGCGATGATGCTGGCATCCTTTTCCGGGTCGTTGAGAAGGTTGATTCGGGCATCCTTGCCGCGCTGCCAGGGTGCCACGATCGCCGTGCGGCGGCCTGAAAGCAGCGACTGGTTGATCCAGCCTTCCGAGCCGTCGGCATCGCGCACCCGACGCCAGGTGTCGAATTCCTGGATGATTTCCATCGGCAGGCCAGGCTTCATGTACATCCAGTCGACGGAATAGTTGACGCCTGGTCCGACGCGGGAGTTGACGCGGCCCGCTTTCAGGCTGACGAAACGCGGCAGCGGCAGGCCGCTCGGCCCAAGCGTTGCGCTCTGGGCCGGTGCTGCCGCACTCTGTGCCGCCACAAGCGGGGAATAAAGGAGAGCGCCGATAAATGCTGCGCTGAGGGTCAGGCGGAGCGACGCAAAACCAGACACTTTCGTTCCTTTCAGCGCCGGCTCATCGGCCTTGGCGCCCCTTTTTCTTTGTCTTCGGCGGAACCTCTTGTTACATGGAGAACTGGCACCGCGACCGGCCTCCAGTTTCGCCTGTCTTGGTTAAAGAGGTCTCAACGAGGGTTGGGTTTGAGGAAACAATGGCAGGCAGAAAAAGGCCCCTCGTCGTCATCACGCGCAAGCTGCCCGATCCGGTCGAGACCCGCATGCGTGAGCTGTTCGACGCCCGGCTGAACGTCGAAGACAGGCCGATGACGCAGCCGGAACTGGTCGCGGCGGTCAAGGAGGCCGACGTGCTGGTACCGACCATAACCGATCATATCGACGCGGCGCTGATCGCGCAGGCCGGCGACAACCTCAAGCTGATCGCCAATTTCGGCAACGGCGTCGACAAGATCGACGTGTCGGCGGCAGCGAAGAAGGGCATTACCGTCACCAACACGCCGAACGTGCTGACCGAAGATACGGCCGACATGACCATGGCGCTGATGCTGGCGGTGCCGCGGCGGCTGGCGGAAGGCGCCAATGTGCTGACCGGCGACAAGAAGTGGGCGGGCTGGTCGCCGACCTGGATGCTCGGCCGGCGTATCTGGGGCAAACGCCTCGGCATTGTCGGCATGGGCCGCATCGGCACCGCTGTCGCCCGGCGGGCCAAGGCTTTTGGGCTGTCGATCCACTACCACAACCGCCATCGCGTGCTGCCGGCGGTCGAGGATGAGTTGGAGGCGACCTACTGGGAAAGCCTCGATCAAATGCTTGCCCGCATGGACATCATCTCGGTCAATTGCCCGTCGACGCCGGCAACCTTCCATCTGCTCTCGGCGCGGCGGCTGGCGCTTCTGCAACCGTCCGCTTACATCGTCAACACGGCGCGCGGCGACATCATCGACGAGGACTCTCTGGTCAAGCTGATCCAGGACGGCAAGATCGCCGGCGCCGGCCTCGACGTCTACGAGCATGAGCCGGCGCTGAACAGCAAATTGCTGAAGCTCGCCGCCAAGGGCAAGGTCGTGCTGTTGCCGCATATGGGATCGGCGACGCTCGAAGGCCGTATCGATATGGGCGAGAAGGTGATCATCAACATCCGCGCCTTCTTCGATGGCCATCGCCCGCCCGACCGCGTACTGCCGCTGCGGACGTGACCGGGCGTCGTCCAATTCTTCAGCAAAGACTTTACGGTCCCCGATAGGGGATCGGGGACCCCGCCTTTAGGCGGCTGGGATGGCCCGGCATGAGCAACCATCTCGTGCGCCCGCCCCGTCTCACGCAAAGGTTTGCGGCACCGGTTGCGCGCGGTGCAGTCGCGCGGGTTACCGGATACTGCCCCGGAGCAGCTCCCATGTGGCTTTAGAAAATCATTCTACTCGCGATCGGTCTCGTCGATTGTCGATCCTTGACAATAGATGACAGTAGCATCAAGCAAAGGGCTTCCACCGCAAGAGTGCAAAAAGCTGATGACCGACCGCCGCAACGACCCCGGCCCCGAGATCGAGGGACTTATCCGCACCATCGAGCCTCGCCTCATCGAACTGCGCCGCGACATCCATGCCCATCCAGAAACCGGCTTCGACACGGTCCGCACGGCCGGCCTGGTCGCCGCCGAGCTTGGCGCGCTCGGAATCGAGGCGCGCACCGGCGTCGGCCGCACCGGCGTCGTGGCCGAGATATCCGGAGCCTTTCCCGGTCCCTGCCTGATCCTGCGGGCCGATATGGATGCCTTGCCGATCGGGGAGCAGACCGGTCTGCCTTATGCCTCGACCATTCCAGGCAGGATGCATGCCTGCGGGCACGATCTTCACACCGCCTCGCTTCTCGGCGCCGCACATGCGCTGGTCTCGCTGGCGCCGCGCCTGCGCGGCTCGGTCCGGCTGATTTTTCAGCCCGCCGAGGAGACGCAGGAGAGCGGCGCGGCGGCCATGGTGGCGGACGGTGCCGCCAAAGGTGCTGACATGGCCATCGCCTTCCACAACCGTCCGGAACTGCCGGCGGGGCAGGTTCTGTTGAACCGCGGCGCAAGCACCGCATCGAGCGACGAGTTCAAGGTGGTGGTGCGCGGCAAGTCGGGCCATGCCGCGCGGCCCCATGCCGCCATCGACCCGATCGTCGCCAGCGCCCACATCATCACCCAACTGCAGACCGTGATATCGCGCGAGATGGATCCGGCGCAGTCCGCCGTCCTGACCATCGGCCATATCGAGGGCGGCGCGACCCAGAACATCATTCCAGACAGCTGCATGTTCGAGGGCACGGTGCGTTGCCGCTCGCCGCGGTCGCGCGATCTCGCCGAGGCTGCGTTCCGGCGCATCTGCGAAGGCACGGCGCAGGCGCTCAATGCCGCCGTCGAGATCGACTATGCGCGCGGCGCGCCGCCCCTGATGAACGACGATGCGCTGGTCGATCGTGCGGTTTCCGTGCTCGGCTATCAGTTCGGCGCGACGCCCCAGGTCGAGCCGGGAACGAGCTTCGGAGCCGAGGACTTTTCCTATTTCTCCGAGCTCATGCCGTCGGTCCAGATATTCATCGGTTCGGGCCAGCCCGGCCGTGACGACCGCGTCCACAACTCCGACTACCAGCCCGATGAAGCCTGCATCGGGCAAAGCGCCATCGCGCTCACGCGCATGGCGGTCGATCTTCTTTCCTGATCCCTCAACCCTCCTCCCAAGGATGATCCAAGCATGAAAATCACCCGCAGCACCTTCCTGCGTATAGGTCTTGCCGCCATTGCCGGGCTCGCCGTTGCCCCCGCCACAGCTCTTGCCCAGGGGCGCAAAAAATATGTTTTCGCCACCGAAGGAGCCTTCCCGCCCTTCAATATGACCCGTCCGAATGGCGAGCTCTACGGCTTCGAGCTGGACATGCTGGCCGAGATCGCCAAGCGCGCCGACTTCGACTATGAGGTGATTTCGCAGGCTTGGGACGGCATGATCCAGGGCCTCATCGACGGCAAGTACAATGCGGTGGTCGACTCGGTCTCCGTCACCGAAAAACGCCTCGAAGTGGTCGATTTCTCGCTCCCCTACACCACCGGCGGCTCGACCTTTGTCGTGCTGAAGGAAAGCGGCGTCGAACTGCCGGGCACGGGCGCTTTCGTCGACCTCGACGATACGAAGGCCACCGATGCCGCCATCGCGGCGATCGCCGGGGTGCTGGACGGCAAGACCGTGGGCGTCCATGTCTCGACCATCCAGGCAGACTTCCTGAACAAGTATCTGGCCGACAAGGGCGTGACGATCCGCACCTATCAGACCGGCCCAGAAGTCTATCAGGATCTGCTGAACGGGCGGCTCGACGCCGGGATCGCCTCGGTCACCAACATCTCGGCTTTCCTCGAGAAGAACACAGAAACCGCCAAGGCCACCGGCCCGTCCTTCACGGGCGGCGTCATGGGTCGCGGCTCGGCCTTCGTCGTCCAGAAGGGCGACGCTGAGTTGGCCGGCCTTCTCAGCAAAGCGCTGAAGTCGATGTCGGACGACGGCACGCTCGTCGAGCTGTCGAAAAAATGGTTCGGCATGGTCGTGACGCCCACGCTCTGAGGGCAGGGTGCAGGCCGATCTGACACTTCTCGGCTTCGGGCCGGACGGATGGGGGCTGGCGCTCGCGCGCGCCGGCCTCATGACGCTCTATGTCTCCGTCGCGGCATTCCTGAGCGGGCTGGCCTTCGGCACGCTCATCGCCTGGGCCCGGGTGGCGGGCAACTGGCCGCTGAGCAAGCTGGCCGAGGCCTACACCACGGTCTTCCGGGGCGTGCCCGATATCCTGGTGATTTATCTGTTCTATTTCGGCGGCCGGCAGGTCGTCACGGCCATTGGCACGGGGCTCGGATTGGCGGGGCCGTTCGACATCAGCGGCTTTCTGGCCGGAGTGCTGGCGATCGGGCTGATCTCGGCCGCCAACCAGTCCGAGGTGCTGCGCGGCGCCTATCAGGCCGTGCCCTGGGGCACGATCGAGGCGGGGCGCGTGGTCGGCATGACGCGGCTGATCCTGTTTCGACGGGTCATCGCGCCGCAGGCGCTGGTCACCGCAATTCCCGGCATGGGCAACCAGTGGCAGTCGGTCATTAAGGAATCCGCCCTCGTCTCAGTGACGGGGTTGGTCGAGACCATGCGCCAGGTCGCGGTCGCAGCGGGCACCACGCAGGAGCATTTCCTGTTCTACGCCGCCGGTGCGATCGTCTATCTCATCATCACCACGCTGTCGGATCATGTCTTCCGCCTCGCCGAAAAACGCAGCCTGCGCGGCCACGAGCAAGGCGGGCTCTAAGATGGATTTCGCCTTTCTCTCGGGCATGCTCACGCAGCTCCTCAAGGGATTGCCGCTGACGCTCAACCTCGGCATCCTGGCGCTTGCGGGCGGGTTCTGCCTTTCGCTGATCCTCAACCTCATGCGCACGACGAGGGTCGGCGACGCACTGGCCTCGGCCTATGTTTTCGTCTTCCGCGGCACGCCGCTCCTCATCCAGATATTCATGATCTACTATGGGCTGGCGAGCTTCGGCTTCATCCGCCACGGCTTCCTCTGGCCCTTCCTGCGCGAGCCCTATTGGTGTGGGCTGCTGGCGCTGATCCTGAACGATGCCGCCTATACCTCCGAGATTCTGCGCGGGGGGTTGCGCGCCGTACCAAGGGGCGCGGTCGAAGCAGCGCGCGTCTCGGGCATGACGCGGCTGATGGTCATGCGCCGCATCACGCTGCCCATAGCCGTCCGTCAGGCGCTGCCTGCCTATTCCAACGAGGTGATCTCGATCCTCAAATCCACGGCGCTGGTCTCCACCATCACGCTGATGGAAGTCACCGGCATAGCCCGCGCCGCCGTCTCGGAAACCTGGCGGGCGGTCGAGATATTCCTCTGCGCGGCGGCGATCTATCTCGCCCTGTCGCTACTGGTGACGCAGCTCTCGGCCTGGGCCGAGCGGCGCCTTTCGCCCTGGCAATTCGGAGAGACGCCATGAGCCTCCCATCGACCGCGCTTTCCATCGCCGGCCTGCGCAAGAGCTTTGGCAGCAACGAGGTGCTGCGCGGCATCGACCTTGTCGCCAAGGACGGTGACGTGATCTCGTTGATCGGCGCGAGCGGCTCTGGCAAGAGCACGCTGCTGCGCTGCATCCCCATGCTGGAGATCCCCGACGCCGGAACGGTCTCGGTGGGCGAGGACAGCCTCTCCCCGACGGGCGGCCGGCTGTCGCGCGCCCAACTGGCCGTGGCGCGGCAGATGCGCGGACATCTCGGCTTCGTCTTCCAGAACTTCAATCTGTGGCCGCATCGCACCGTGCTGCAGAACGTCATCGAGGCGCCGCTGTTCGTCCAGAACCGTCCCCGCGCCGAGGCAGTGGACGAGGCCACGGCGCTCCTGGAAAAGGTAGGCCTCGCCGAAAAGCGCGATGCGTGGCCCGCGCATCTTTCGGGCGGGCAGCAGCAGCGGGTCGCGATCGCGCGCGCTCTTGCCCAGCGGCCTCGCGCCATCCTGTTCGACGAGCCCACCTCGGCGCTCGACCCGGAACTGGTGGGCGAGGTCCTGAAGGTGATCCGCGCCCTTGCCGCGGAAGGGCGCACCATGCTGATCGTCACCCACGAGATGGGCTTTGCGCGCGAGGTCTCCTCGCAGGTAGTCTTCCTGCATCAGGGCCTGATAGAAGAGGCCGGCACACCCGGGCAGGTCTTTGGCAACCCTGCATCGGAGCGCTGCCGCGCCTTTCTCAGCGGCCATTTCGACCGCAATCGCTAGGGACCCCGGACATGCGTCAGCCAATCCAGCGCAAGAGCCTTCAGGACCAGGCCACCGAGTGGCTGCGCGAAGCGATCGTGCGTGGCGATTTTGCGCCGGGCGCGGTGCTGACCGAGCTGACCTTGACCGAACGCATCGGTCTAGGCCGTGGCACGGTGCGTTCCGCGCTCTTCGCGATGGAAGCGCAGGAACTGGTGACGCGCACGCCCTATTCGAGCTGGCGCGTGGCCGTGCTCGATGCCCAGGCGATCTGGGAGATCTACACATTGCGCGCGGCGTTCGAAGGTCTGGCCGCCCGCATTCTCGCCCAACGCCGCGCCGCTCTCGGTACCGATCTGGTCGAGGCGGCCTTTGCCGCTCTACCGGCGGCGAATGACGGCGGAACGGATGTGCGGGTGGCAGCCGATCTCGGCTTCCATGCCAGTTTCGTCGAGCAGACCGGGCACCAGCATCTGATCCGTCGCCACGGGCTTCTGGCCGACAAGATGGAGTGGCTCTATCGCTGGTCCGAAGCACACTGGCCCTGCCGCCAGCCGCTGGTCAGCGATCACCAGCGCCTGTTCGACGCGCTGATGAGGGGAAGCCCCGAAGCGGCCGAACAGGCCGTCCGCGACCATATCGCCGAGTCGATAGAGCTGGACGTCGCAGGCTTCTACGAACTTCAAGGACGCGGCGCGACGACGCCGCAACAGGAGCAGGCATGAACGACATCACCATTCTCGACGGCGGCATGGGCCGCGAACTCGAGCGCATCGGCGCGCCCTTCCGCCAGCCGGAATGGTCCGCGCTGGCGCTGATGGAAGCGCCCGAGATGGTCCGCCGGGTGCACGAGGATTATATTCGCGCGGGCGCGAAGGTCATCACCACCAATTCCTATGCGCTGGTGCCCTTCCACATCGGCGAGGGGCGGTTCCGTGCGCGCGGCGCCGAGCTGGCGTCGCTGGCCGGAAGGCTGGCGCGCGAGGCGGCCGACGGCACGCCCGGCGTGAAGGTAGCTGGATCGTTGCCGCCAGTCTTCGGTTCCTATCAGCCGGAACTTTTCAAGGCCGACCTGGCGCAGGACTATCTCTCGGTTCTGGTTGAGGGCCTCGCGCCCCACGTCGATTGCTGGCTCGCCGAGACCCAGAGCAGCTTGGAGGAGGCCCACGCCGCCGCCGCGGCGGTGTACGGCAGCGGTAAGCCGCTCTGGCTGTCATTCACCCTGCGGGACGATGTCGCGCCGCAGGACGTGCCCGAGCCGCAGCTGCGGTCAGGGCAGAGTGTAGCCGATGCTGCCCGTCTCGCACAGCGTGCGGGAGCGGAAGCGCTACTCTTCAATTGCTCCATGCCCGAGGTCATGGGAGCTGCGCTCCAAGCTGCGCGCATTGCCGCCCCCGGTCTGCCGCTTGGGGTCTATGCCAACGCCTTCGGCTCCCAGGACGAGGACGGCGCGGCCAACGAGGTCATCTCGGACATCCGGGCCGATCTCGATCCGAAGTCCTATTGCAGCTGGGCCGATGGCTGGGTCGTGAAGGGTGCCTCCATCATCGGCGGCTGCTGCGGGATTGGCGCCGACCACATCCACCATCTGGCCGGGCATCTGCGCTGCGGGCATCATTGATGCCTGTGGGCCGCGCAGAGCGGCTCTTGTCACGGGCGTCAGCCGCGGCATCGGCAGGGCGCTTGCCAAGAGGGGCTGCCGAGGCAGGCTTCGTTGTCGCCATCAACGCCATCTGAACCCGGGTGGGGTATCACGAAAGACATTTGCGCATCGTGATCGAGGTCGGACGGTCGTAGCCGTTGTGCGCCGTCCGTTCGGTTTCGCGAAAGCCGAGGCGGGCAAAGGCTGCATGATTTCCGGTCAGCTCGACCCGCGTCTGAAGCTCGATCGCCGGCTTGCCGCGGTTGCGGGCAAGATCCTCGACAGCTTGCATCAGTTGGCTGCCAATCCCCTGTCCTTGAAAGCCCGGTTCGACGGCGAGCTTTCCGACGTAGAAATCGTTGGCCCGCTCCAGAACAAAAATACAGCCGATGATCCTGCCGTCCTTCAGCGCCGAAAAGCCCATCTCGCGCCGAGCCCTTGTCCCGGAGATTTTCGACCGTGAGCCGATGTGCTGAGGATGGCGGATCGATGACGCCGTCCATCGAGGCGAAGGCGCGCATGATCAGCGCCAGCACCTCGTCCCATCGGTCGAAATCGGCGGGAAGCTGCGCGATGGAAACCAGGCTGCCCAAGATCTAGTTTCTCTTGTAGCGGATCGTATCGAAGCGCGCGGTCAACGCATCGTAAAGCAGCAGCCGACCGACCAGCGGCTCGCCTATGCCGGCGATCAGCTTGATCGCCTCCATGGCCTGCAGCGTGCCGACGACGCCAGTCAGCACGCCGAGCACGCCGGCCACAGCGCAGGATGGCACCAGGCCGGGCGGCGGCGGTTCCGGAAAAAGATCGCGATAGCTTGGATATGGCTTGCCGTCCGCGCCGGTCTCGAACGGTTTCAGCACAGTCACCGAGCCGTCGAAGCGGCCGACGGCGGCATGTACCAGCGGCCGCTTTTCCGCGGCGCAGGCGTCGGCCACCGCATAGCGTGTTTCGAAATTATCGGAGCCGTCGACGACGATGTCATAGCGGGCGACGAGAGCAGGGGCGTTGTCCGCCGTCAGCCTGAGATTGTGCAGTTCCACGGCGACGTTGGGATTGATGCGGGCGATCGCCGCTTTGGCACTGTCGGTTTTCGCCATGCCGACAGTCTCGGTGCCGTGGATCACCTGTCTTTGCAGGTTTGACAGCGAGACGCTGTCGTCGTCGACGATCCCGAGCGTGCCGACGCCGGCGGCGGCAAGATATTCGAGCACCGGCGCCCCCAGCCCGCCGGCGCCGATGACCAGGACCCGCGCACGCTTCAGTCGCTGCTGGCCGGCGCCACCGATCTCGGGCAGCACGATGTGGCGGGCGTAGCGTTCAAGCTCTTCGTCGGTGAGCGCGGTGATGTTCATTGCAAGACAATATAGCTGCCGAGAAATCTTGTCAGGCGTTTTTGGTTGGCCCAACCGTGCCGTGATCGACGGTCAGGAACTGCGCGCGTCCCTTGAGACTGGAAAACAGCGCCGCATCGGTCCCGGTCATGAAAGCCTGGCAGTTCAGCTCTTCGAGGATCGAGAACAGCGCGGCGCGCCGGCCTGCGTCGAGATGGGCGGCGATCTCGTCGAGCAGCAAGATCGGCGTCATGCCCGACATCTCGCCGGTCAGCCGGGCATGCGACAGGACCATGCCGACCAGCAGCGCCTTCTGCTCGCCGGTCGAACAGAGTTCGGCCGGCATCGCCTTGGGCCGGTGCCTCACCACGAGATCCGAACGGTGCGGGCCGTCTAGCGTGCGCCCGGCGGCGCGGTCGCGATCGCGGCCTTCGGCAAGGGCGCGGCGGAACCGCTCCTCAACATCGACAGCCGCGGTGGTTCCGACTTCGCTTTCCAACGCGCCCGACAGGCCGATATCGGCTTGCGGAAACGGACCCGCGCTTGGCAGCCTGTCGATCATCGCGGCAAGCAGGCGCACCAGTTCGGCACGCGCGGCGGCAATCGCCACACCGGTTTCGGCCATTTGCGTCTCGATCGCGTCGAACCAGGCGCCGTCACGCGAGCCTTCGGCGAGCAGCCGATTGCGGCCGCGCATCGCTTTTTCGTAGTCGAGCGCGCGCTGGCCGTGGCCGGGATCGATCGCCAGCACCTGACGGTCGAGAAAGCGCCGGCGGTCTGCGGCCGGCCCGGTGAACAACGCATCCATCGCCGGTGTCAGCCAGACGACGCGCAGCCATTCCAGCAT
>NZ_RZPG01000022.1:0-117126 GCF_004022765.1 Mesorhizobium sp. M6A.T.Cr.TU.014.01.1.1 | reverse complement strand
GTCACCAATCTTTCGGCATGCGCGCTCTTGCCGGAGCGCGCACCGCCGATGACCAGGGTCAGCGTCCCGCCGGGAGCAACGCGATCAGGCAAAGCTGTCGCGCAGGCCGGTCGCCGTGCCGGTCAAGCGGCCACGCACCACGCCGACGACGGCGCCGAGCACCAGCCAGAACACCAGATTGGTCAGCGTCACCGCCACCACGAACTGGTGATGCAGACCTTCCGGGATCGGCGACTCGAAATTGTCGGGCTGCGGCGCGCCGACGATATGCGGCGCCACGATCAACGCCACGGCAAGCAGCGCCAGCGGCAGCGACTTGCGGAAGGCAAGCAGGCCGAGACCGGCCGCTGTCGCCACCACTGTCGCCATCCACCAGATCTGGCGCTGGGCGAGATCGGCGGCCGGCATCGCCGGCAGTTCGGGCGGCAGGCCAAGGTTCGGAGCCAGCGTGAACACGGCAAAGCCAGCGAGCCCCCAGAACAGGCCCTGACGCCAATTGCCGATGCCGCCGGCAAACTCCGAAGCGGCGACCAGGATCAGAGCAAAGCCGATGCCGGTAACGACATTGGCAGCGATATTGAAGACGAAACGCTCGAAGCCATCGGCCGGCGCCCAGCCTTCGTCTTCCGGAGCGGCAGCTTCAGCCGGTGCGGCGCTGTTCATAGCAGTCGTGCTCATTGCGTTTTCGGCAGGTGCTATCGGCGCCGCGGCATGGTCATGCGCGTGGCCGCCGCCGGCCTGCTCGTAGACTTCCGCCTTCAGGATGAGCGGCACGGTGGCATAGGCCTGCATGCAGGCGAGGACGACGCCGGCCACAAGCCCTGCGATCGCCGCGATGAACACGACGTTGCGAAACAATGTCATGATGTCAGCCCCTCGTCAGTGGCAGGGAAACGCCATCGAATGGCGATAGTCGTGAGCGGCATTGTGGACCGCATCGATATGCGAGAAGCCGACAAAGCCCATGACGAAAATGCCGAGAAATGCAGCAAGCGCCAGCTGCAAGAAGCGCGACTGCGAGGAGACGGAAGCGCCGAGCGAGACGGAAGCGGTATTCATGTCTTGTCCTTTCGCCCTCCACCCGAGGGCATAGAAGTCAGTTCTCCTGTCGCCGGCAGGTCTCCTGGCTCGCGGATCAGCGCCCTTCCCCACCTTCCCGAAGAAACTCTTCAGTGGCATATGGAGAGGACTACCGCACACAGTTGCGGGGGCAGCCACGGCATTGGGCAAATTTTGCCCTCACCGCATTCCCTCTTGGTTCCAAAGGAACCGACGACGGCTGCGACTATAGGCAGAATCGTAACGCCCGGCAAACCAAATTCCGCCAGCTACCAGCGCGAATGCGCCGTCTTGGTAGGCCAGCCAGCCGGCGCCGTGATTGACAATTTTCGCGCCCGGGTGTCGGCTGGAGCATCACAGGAAGCCGGTCATGCAACCCAGCCCGAGCGAGCACGATCCCTATAACGGTTTGACGCGACTTGAACCGACGCTGCCGTCGTCGGCGTACTGGGACATCGACGCCCATCAGCGCGATCTCGACGCCATCTGGTATCGAAGCTGGCTGCTCGTCTGCCGCGAGGCCGACCTTGCCCAGCCGCTGGCGTTCAGGACGTTCCGTGTCGGCACGCAGGAGATCGTCGTGCTGCGCGACGAGACCGGCGAGCTGCGCGCCTTCCATAACACCTGCCGGCATCGCGGCTCGCAGCTCTGCCAGGCGAGCGAAGGACGGCTGAAGGCGCGGCTCATCACCTGTCCCTATCACGCCTGGTCCTATTCGCTGCGTGGCGATCTCGTGCGCGTGCCGTCGAAATCGCTACCTGAAGGCTTCGACAAGGCCGATCATCCGCTCTATCGGGTCGCACTGTCGGTGTGGCGCGGTTTCGTCTTCGTCAATCTCAGGGAAGACGCCGCCGGTTCGGCCGAAACATCCTTCGATCCCGCATCCGGCAATCTCGCCAACTGGCCGCTGGAGACGCTGGTGTCGGGCCATGTGCTGCGCAAGGTGATGGACTGCAACTGGAAGATTTTCTGGGAGAACTTCAACGAGTGCCTGCATTGCCCGGGCGTTCACAAGGACCTGTCTCGGCTGGTGCCGATCTATGGCCGCGGCCTGATGGGGCGGCACGACGACCCGGAATGGGCCCGTTGCGCCGACAATGACGCGCCGGAGTTTTCCGGTGGCCTGCGGGCCGGAGCCGAGACCTGGTCGCGCGACGGGCGCGTCCACGGCCCGGTCTTTCCCGAGCTGACGTCCGCCGAGCGTACCGCCGGGCAGACCTATGCCACCAATTTGCCGTCGATGTTCATCGTCGGCCATGTCGATTATGTCCGCACCGTGCGGCTGGTGCCGCTCGGCCCGGAGCAGACCGAACTGACCGCCGAATGGCTTTTTTCGCCCGAAGCGCTCGCCGATCCAACGGCTGATATCGACAACATCGTCGCCTTCGGCAGGCAGGTGCTGGAGGAAGACGCGGATATCTGCGAGGTCAACCAGAAGGGCCTGCGCTCGATGCGCCACGAGGCGGGCGTTCTGATGCCCGAGGAATATGAATTGCACCGCTTCCACAACTGGGTGCGCGAACGCCACACAGCCCTTTCACCAACGCCCTGAACATCGGAGAGTTTGGCCCACCTTCTTTTGTCCGGGGCAACCGTGATAGTCGTCTTGCAGTGCTGAATCAGATTGCGAGACCATGAGCATCCTTACGCCAATCGCCCCCGTTCAGGATCAATCGAAGACGAAGCGCATTATCGCCATCGACGTCGCACGCGGCATCGCCTTGCTTGCCATGGCGAGCTACCATTTCACCTGGGATCTCGAATTCTTCGGCTATACCGATCCCGGCCTGACCGCCTTCGGCTGGTGGAAGTTCTACGCGCGCTGCATCGCTTCGACCTTCCTGTTTCTGGTTGGCGTCAGCCTGTTCCTCGCCCATGGCAAACAGATCCGCTGGAACGGCTTCTGGAAACGCTTCGCCATGGTCGCCGGGGCGGCGCTCGCTATATCGGCCGCCACAAGGTTTGCCACGCCGGACAGCTTCATCTTCTTCGGCATCCTGCACGAGATCGCGCTGGCCAGTCTGGTCGGCCTGGCGTTTCTGCGCCTGCCGGCGCTGCTGACGCTTGTCGTCGCGGCTTTCGTCATCACCGCTCCGCTCTATCTCAGGTCCGGGATCTTCGACCATCCGGCCCTGTGGTGGGTCGGCCTGTCGGCAACCAATCCACGCTCCAACGATTATGTCCCGCTGTTGCCGTGGTTCGGCGCCGTGCTTGCGGGCATCGCGGCGGCAAAGCTCAGCTCCGCCTCCGGCATGCTGACGCGGCTGGCGAGCGTCACGCCTGCCCGCTGGACAAATCCGCTGGTCTTTATCGGCCGGCACAGCCTCGCCTTCTATCTGATCCACCAGCCGGTGCTGATCGGCTCGGTCTGGCTGTTTTCGCAGATCATGCCGGCACCGGTCGAAACCAGGCAGGTGACCTTCCTGAAAGAATGCCAGATGTCGTGCGAGCAATCGCGCGACACGGAGTTCTGCTCCAGCTATTGTGTGTGCATGCTCGATACGCTCGAGGGCGAGGCGACGCTTGATCGGCTCTACAGCAACGACCAGGCTGCGGACTGGAAGACGCATCTCGACGAGCTCGCCGGTGCCTGCACTGCCAAGGCCGACAGCACTTTGATGGAGGGAGGAGCACAATGACCGACCATCAGACCAAACCGGGTCAGCCGAAACCAGGGCAGCCGAAACCGGGCCTTATACCGTGGCCGCCGCTGATCTATCTCGCAGCCATCGCCGTCAGCATCGCGCTTGGCTTGCTCTATCCGCTTCCATGGATCGGCGGCCTTCTAGGCGACATCCTGTTCGCGGCCGGCTGGGTGGCATTGTTCGGCGTCGTCGCACTCTGGTTCACGGCGATCCGCACCATGATCCGGGCAAAGACGACGCTCCACCCAAACGCCGTGCCGGACCACCTGGTCACATCAGGCCCTTTCGCCGTCAGCCGCAACCCGATTTATCTGGCCAACACGCTGCTGCTGATCGGCGTGGCCCTTGTCTCGGGGATTGTATGGTTCCTGCCGCTGGCGATCATCGCGGCCTTCGCAACGCAGAAGATGGCGATCGAAGGCGAGGAGAAAGTCCTGGCGACGAAATTCGGCAAGAAATACCGGGATTACGCGAAAAAGGTGCGGCGCTGGATTTGAGGCGTGCGGCAAAGGCCACTCAAGTGTTGACGCCGAGCTCCACCAGTCGCTCGACGCAGGATTCCTCAGCCTGGTCGAGCTCGGCCAGGGTCTCTTCGAGGTCCCGGCGCTTCTGGCGCAGATCCTCTCGCTTTTCCTCGATGCGCTTGATCATCAGATTGAGTTGACCGACCTCCCCGGGCGGCTCCTTGTACATCTGGATGATTTCGCGGATTTCGTTGATCGAAAAGCCGAGCCTCTTGCCGCGCATGATCTGGCGGATGAGATGCCGGTCCGACGGGCGAAACAGCCGCGTGCGGCCGCGCCGTACCGGCTGCACCAGCCCCTCGTCCTCATAGAAGCGCAGCGTCCGCGTCGAAACATCGAATTCGCGGGTCAGTTCTGTGATCGAATAATATTCCCGCATCATCACTCCAAATGCCCGGAAAGCGGCGCGATCACCCATCATGCGGCGATGCCCTTCATTCACAAAAGCGGCTCGTCCCGTACCGGAATCGATCGGTTGGCTCTCCGTCAAAACTTCGCACGCAACTTACGTAAAAGTCAATTGAAGTGCCTTATCCGGCTCCGGCGCCCAGATGCAGCCACCAGGTTGCAAGGCTAAGGAAGGCGAGGAAACCGATAACGTCGGTAATCATCGTCGTGAAGATTGATGACGAAATCGCCGGATCGGCGCCGAGCCTGTCGAGGAACAGCGGAATCAGAATGCCGCCGAGTGCCGCGGCCAGCATGTTCACGATCATCGCCGCGGCAATGACGAAACCGAGGTCGGGATTGTGAAACCAGAGGCCGGCGACCAGCCCGAGGATCGCCGCAATGACCATGCCATTCAGCAAGCCGACCACAACCTCGCGGCGAATGACGCGACCGGCATTGTAGATATCGAGGTCACGTGTGGCGAGCGCGCGCACGGTCACTGTCATCGTCTGCGTGCCGGCATTGCCGCCCAGCGAGGCGACAATCGGCATCAGTGCGGCAAGTGCGACCATTTCCTCGATCGTCGCGCCGAACATACTGATCACCGAGGCCGAGATGAAGGCCGTCCCGAGGTTGACCAGCAGCCACGGAACGCGCGAGCGCGAGGTCGAGAAAATGCTGTCCGAGAGTTCTTCGTCGCCGACACCACCCATGCGCAGCAGATCCTCCTCTGCTTCCTGCTGGATGACGTCGACGACATCGTCGATCGTCAGCACGCCGACCAGCCGGTCATTCTCGTCGACGACGGCGGCGGAGAGAAGGTCGTATTGCTCGAATTCGCGCGCCGCCTCTTCCTGATCCATCTTGGCCGGAATGGCGTGCCTGGTCTCATGCATGACCTCTTCGACCTTGACCGAACGCTTGGTGCGCAGGATCTGGTCGAGATCGATGGCGCCGAGCAGCTTGAAGCTCGGATCGATGACGAAGATCTGGCTGAAGCGGTCGGGAAGGTTCTGGTCCTCGCGCATGTAGTCGATGGTCTGGCCGATCGTCCAGAACGGCGGCACCGCGACGAACTCCGTCTGCATGCGGCGGCCGGCGGTCTCTTCGGGATAGGCGAGCGAGCGGCGCAGCCTGATCCGCTCGGTGAACGGCAGTTGCGACAGGATTTCGTCCTGGTCTTCCTTTTCGAGATCCTCGAGGATGTAGACCGCGTCGTCGGAATCGAGGTCCTGCACCCCCTGGGCGATCTGCGCGTTGGGCAGATTGTCGACGATGTCGCGGCGTATCGCCTCGTCGACCTCGGTCAGCGCGGAAAAGTCGAAGTCGGCGCCCAACAATTCGACCAGCGCGCGGCGCTGCTCGGGATGAAGCGCCTCGAGCAGATCGCCGAGTTCCGATTGGTGCAGGTCGTCGACTTCACGCTTCAGCGTCAGCGTGTCGCGATCGGCGATCGCTGCGCCGATCTGGGCAAGGAACGACGACAGAATGGCGCCGTCCTCGCCATAGATGTCGGCGTGGCTGTCTTCAGCGGCCCTGGCGCCGGTCGTCTGTTCGTCCTGGCCTTCCACCAGCGCCTCCCGCCATCAGAATTCCGGAAAAGGTGCCTGTCAGGTCTAGAGCATCGAGCCCAAAAGTGGAAACCGGTTTTGGCAAAATCCGATGCCCAAACACAAAGATAGAGCGGCGGCACGTCTAGACTTGAAAGTCCGCCGCTCTATGACGCAACGCGCGGGAATATCAAACGAAAATGCGCCCTGTCCTGCAGGGAGGCGAAGGCTGATGCGACTTGGATTAGCGGACGGGCGATCGTTTACTCCTGATCGTCCGAAGCGGGAACGGATCGATCATCTGGCATCATCGTTCTCTCGTAGAGGCGCCAAGATGAAACCACGATTGCGCAACAAAACTTAACATCACTTCACGCATGCGGCCACTTTCATCTGAAATGGTGAGAGCATCGGGGGCTTATCGCCTCGCTATACTGGAGCACGCATGTTCGCCAAAATGGACTCTGGAATATTTGCCGGCCGGGCATCTCTTGCAGCTATGGCCATCCTGTTTTCAACGCATCCGGGGACCGCGCTTGCTGCCGACGCCATTGCCGTGAATTCAGACGATTTCCTCCCGCCGCCCGAACCTTCCCGTTTCGGGCGCATCGAGCAAAAACTGGCCGACTGGCATGTTGTCGTAGGCGGCGGCGCGATCATCGTTCCAAAGTACGAGGGCAGCGACGAGTTCAAGATCATGCCGGTGCCCTTTGTCACGGCGACATTCCGCGACGTGGTAACGATCGATCCGACAGGCGCCGACATTGCAATCTATAAACAAGACCGGTTCGCATTCAGCGCGCGGCTTGGTTATGAAATGGGCCGCGATGAAGACGATGCCGACCGTCTGCGCGGGCTGGGAGACATCGGCATGGGCGCCACCGTCGGCGGGAAGGCCGCCGTGAATTTCGGCCCGGCTGAAATCTTTGCGCAAGTGGACAAGACCATCGGCGGCAGCGATGGCCTAGTGGGTGAGGTCGGGATCGAGGTCAGCCAGCCGCTGTCCCAATCATTGATGATTGGCGCCCGCGCTTCCGCCGTCTTCGCCGACGAAAATCATATGCAGGCCTATTTCGGCGTCACGCCGGAACAATCGGCTCGCTCTGGGCTGGCGCGCTATGATGCCGGCGCCGGGTTGAAGCGCGCCGATTTTTCGGTCTCCGCCACATATATGCTCAACCAGAACTGGATGGTGCGCGGCGAAGCGGGAATCGGCGTTCTCGTGGGTGACGCCGCCGACAGTCCGATCGTCGTCGAAAAGATCCAGCCTTCAGGCATGCTTCTCGTCGGATATCGGTTCTAACCGCCCACAAAGGTTACCAGTCCAGGCAATGGCAAACGTCGCACGGCACCAGGGCGATTTGAACGCCGAGTCCAAATCGACAAGGCAAGTTTGGCGCATCCTCATTGTCGAAGACGATGTCGAGATCGCGCGCATGCTGGGCGAGACGCTCACTGAAAACAGCATGATCGTGGAAATAGCCGAGAGCGGCGTCCGGATGGACGCCGCGCTTCGCAACCAGAAGTTCGATCTCATCGTGCTCGATGTCATGCTCCCCGGTGAAAACGGCCTCAGCATCTGCCGCCGTCTTCGCGCGCAAACGAACGTTCCGATCCTGATGCTGACCGCGCTTGGCGAAGAAATCGACCGTATCTTCGGACTGGAGATCGGCGCTGACGAATACGTGACGAAACCGTTCAGCGCGCGCGAGCTGACGGCCAGGATACGGGCGTTGCTGCGCCGGACGGCCTACGCTCCCGAAGAGCGGGATTGGTCGAAGGCGCTTCTCTTCAATGGCTGGCGCCTCGACCCTATCCGTCGGCAATTGCATGATCCGAGCAATGCGCGGGTTTCGACTACGACGCATGAATTCGACCTGCTGCTCGCCTTCTGCCGCAACGCCGGCCGGGTTCTGTCGCGCGAGGAGCTTCTCGGCGTCACTCATGCCGGGCTCGCCGGACCGATCGAGCGAAGCGTCGACGTCCATGTCAGCCGCATCCGCCAGAAGATCGAAAAGGACGCGCGCGATCCGGTGCTTCTCAAAACTGTTCGGCTGGGTGGCTACATCTTCACCGCGACGGTGGAGGAAGCATGAGGAATTTCATCCGTCGCAGCCTGCCGCAGTCAGTGCGTGGGCAACTTGCGGCAATCATTCTCGTCGCGGTATTTGTGATCCTGTCCACCGGATCGGTCATCGAAAGTTTTACCAGGAATATCGACCTGCCGGTCATCGACGACAGCGTCGTGCGAGCCAGCGTGATTGCCGGCCTGTTGCGCAAAGCACCAGCGACAGCTCGTAACGAGATCCTCGCAGCGACGGCTCGTGCGGGCCTGGATTTCAGGATAATTTCGAAGGAAAAGACCGACAGTATTCCATATTCTTATCTGCAATGGCGAAACATCGAATGGCTTCTTGGGGTCGAAGACAGGCCGATTGACGGGCGATGGCTGACCATCGACGGTCAATCCGCGTTTGTCATCGGCCTGGATCAGCAGACCATCCTCGCTCATTTCGGAGTGCCCGATACCTTACTGACCTCAGACCTCGTCCATTCCTTGTTCTACAAGTTTATGGCTTTCATCGCCTTGCCCACCCTGATCTGGCTGTTTGCGGTGTGGGCCGTGACGGATCCATTGAAACGCATCTCGACGGCTGTCGGTTCGGCCGAGATCGAGAATGGCGACGAGCTTTTCGTCGAACGCGGCTCCATCGAAATGGTCGGCCTGGCGCGCGCGCTGAACAGGATGAGAACACGCATCCGGACCATGATCGAAAACCGCACACGCATGTTGCGCAGCGTCAGCCACGATCTGCGCACGCCTTTGACGCGGCTGCGGCTTCGCGCCGAGCGCATGGACGATGGGCTCATCCGAACCGCGATGCTGTCCGATATCCAGCATATTGAAGATCTGGTCGACGAGACCTTGACCTATCTGCGCAACGACGTCTCGACAGAGAAGCTGCAGCGCGCCGACATTGCCAGCGTGCTGCAAACCGTCTGCGCCGAATTTTCGGACGTCGGGTTTCCGGTCTCATATTCCGGGCCGGACCGGCTTCTGGGCTGGTGCAAACCCAATGCATTGGCGCGGGCGATCACCAATCTCTGCGACAACGGCGTCAGGTTCGCCGGCAACGTCACCGTCGCATTGACGCAGACCGATACAGCGGCGCGCATCGCGGTCGTCGATGATGGGCCGGGCATTCCGACACTCGCGCGCGCCCGCGTCTTCGAACCGTTCTTCAAGGAGGACACGTCGCGCGGTGGTACGTCGAAGCATGGCTTCGGTCTGGGTCTGTCGATCGTTGCGGACATCATCCAGGGGCACGGCGGCAAGATCGAATTGCAGGACAACCAGCCAACCGGGCTCGTCGTTACCGTCGATCTGCCGAATGAATCAAATGTCCAGCCGTCATAAGACGGCCCGCCCCGAGAGGACACGGTGTGTTGGACCAGGGCAGCAAAATTGGGTCTCTCAATATTTGCCGATGAGGGCTGGAAACCCTATATAGCTGAACCTGCGCTTGCGTCGACTGCGGGCGTGCGGAGATCAATCGTAGAGAAGGATACAGATGCCGAACGACAACTCGGATGCGGCGATACCTAGAATTGCTCTTATTTCAACCCATGGCTACGTTGCAGCCAACCCACCACTGGGCGCGGCCGATACCGGCGGACAGGTGGTCTACGTCCTGGAACTGGCCAAAAAGCTGGCCCAATTGGGCTATGCTGTCGATATTTGGACGCGACGATTTGAAGACCAACCTCCTATCGATGAAGTGGCCGACGGGGTTCGTGTTCTGCGTGTCGCCTGTGGCGGACCCGATTTTATTCCGAAGGAATATCTCCACCGCCACCTTCTCGAATGGTGTGAAAACGCGCTGCGCCTAATTCGCAGGGAAAACCTCTCCTACGACTTCATCAACAGTCACTACTGGGATGCGGGTGTGGCGGGGCAACGACTGTCGGAGGCGCTCACTATCCCGCACATCCATACGCCGCATTCTCTCGGCATATGGAAACAGCGCCAGATGAAGACGGACTACCCAGACAAGGCCGATACATTCGAAGCCGAATTCAATTTCACCGAGCGCATAAAGCACGAGACAATCATCTATCGAAGCTGCGCCATGGTGATTGCAACAACGCCGCCGCAGGTGGACATGCTGGTCGAGGACTACAGCCTCGAGCGCGACCGCGTGCACATGATCCCGCCCGGTTACGACGACAACCGGTTCTTCCCCGTCAGCGAGGCGTCTCGCCGGCTGATCCGCCACCGGCTCGGTTTCGAGGGACGAACGATCCTGGCGCTCGGCCGGCTCGCCACCAATAAGGGCTATGACCTGCTGATCGATGCGTTTTCCGTGGTGGCGCCGCGTGTGCCAGATGCGGTCCTGAGGCTCGCCGTCGGCGGCGAGAACATGGACGAGCAGGAACAGAAGATCCTGAACCAGCTCAAGGAACAGGTTGAACAGCTAGGCTTGCAGGATCGTGTCGTCTTCTCCGGCTATGTTGCCGACGAGGATCTGGCCGACACCTATCGTGCGGCGGACATGTTCGTGCTGTCGAGCCGCTACGAGCCGTTCGGCATGACCGCGATCGAGGCAATGGCCTGCGGAACGCCCACCGTGGTTACGATCCATGGCGGCCTCTATCGCGGGATCAGCTATGGCCGGCACGCGCTCTTCGGTGATCCGTTCGACAAGGAAGACCTCGGCATCACGATCGTCAAACCTATGAAGCACCCGCGCCTCTACGGCCGGCTGGGCCGCATGGGTGCGCACAAGGCGCGCAGCCTGTTCACCTGGACAGGTATCGCGCAGCAGCTTGTCAGCCTTGTCGAGGGACGTCCGGTGTTGAAGGCGGTCGACGATCATGATTGGGACGAGCCGTGGAACGACGGCGATTGAGACCGATCGCGCTTCTATCGAGTGATCTCGACGGGACCCTGGCAGGCCATGCGCCGGCGACGTCACGCTTTCGTTCCAAATGGGAAGCGCTCGACCCCGAGCGCCGACCGGTTCTCGTCTACAATAGCGGTCGTCTGGCCGACGACATTTTGAATTTCGTCGACGAAGTCGGCCTGCCAGCGCCAGACTACGTGATCGGGGGTGTCGGCACGATGCTCGCCGGCCCGCGGCACAGCTCGCGCCCCGCACACCTTACTGATTTGGAGCACTTTACCCAGAGGCTTTCGGAAGGCTGGTCTCTTGAAAAGGTCGATGCGGTGCTCGGATCGCTCAAAGACACCGTCCGGCAGCCCGACGGTTATCAACACGCCTTCAAATCGAGTTGGTACCTGCACGACGCAAGCCCGGACGCCCTTGCCGATATCGAGCGTGCGCTGGTTGAAGCCGGCCTGTCGGTGACGATGGTCTATTCGAGCGGACGCGATCTCGACGTCCTGCCGCGTTCGGCAGACAAGGGGCAGGCGCTGGCCTGGCTCTGCAATGAACTCGGCATCGGCCTTGATGAGGTGGTCGTCGCCGGCGACACCAACAACGATCGCAGTATGTTCGACCTGCCGGGTGCGCGCGGGATTGTCGTCGCCAATGCCTTACCCGAACTGCTTGACATGGCCCGGAACAACCCGCTGATTTACAGCGCGAAGGAACAGTTTGCCTTTGGTGTCGTCGAAGGCCTCGTTCATTGGTCGGTGTTTGAGGACGCCCAATCCTGAACTGGAAATAGGATCTCCCTGTCAGGGTTTGAGCGCCCATACCGTCGCGTGCAGAACGGCACCCGCTTCGGCGATGAGACGTGCGGATTGTATCGGCTCAAAACCGCTGATCCGTTTCGTGCCAGCCCAACGACCGCGATCGGCGAACACCTCGATCGATCCGTAGTCGAGGAATATCCGCAGCCGTTTTGGACGGGCTCCCTTGGCGATATAGTGAGGAGATTCCGCCGCGTCGTCTCCATGACAGATGGCAAGCCCGTCGTCGTCGACGACAACGTCGAGGCGGACAGTTGGATGCTCGAGCTTCAGGTGGAAATGGACACCCGGTTTTTCCAACTCGAACAGGATTTCGACGGCGCCATTGATAAAGCTTACCTGCTCTCCGGCTGCAAGGCGTGTTCGGTCCAGAATATGGCTCCGCAGGCTCTCGGCAGCTCCGATGGGCGGGGTATGCAACTCGCCTGCAGACAGATGGATATTGCGAGGCAGCGTCATGGCGGTGGGGAAATCGATCGCCGGTCCGGTGTCGGCCCAGTTGGCAAGCCAGCCTATACCGACAATGGCATCACCGTCGACGAAGGCCTGGAAGGCGTAGTTATCCGTCCCGAAGTCCAGTTCCTGTTCGAATTCCTTGGCAAAAGTCTGTCCATCGAACCAGCCTACAATGGCCATTGTCAGGTTCTTGCGCCGGGTGGACTGGTCCTCACTGTTCATCAACCCGAGAATTAGAACCCAGCGCGTCGCGGGATCGGTCGCAGGCCCGTCGAGCGGCAGCAGACAGGGACATTCGATCGCCGTCGTCCGATAGTGTTTCTCGACCAGAAGCTTGCCGATATACGTCCAGCCGCTGGCCGCCGTATGGTCATGGGTTTCGTAGAGCAGGACAACGCCGCCTTCGCTGCTCTGGCTGCCCAGCAGCATTTTCCAAAGGCCATCCGGCCCCCTGAACACGTATGGGTCGCGAAAATCCGCTGTCAGTCCCTCGTCAAGCGGGCGGTATGGCAGGATGACGTCCGCATTTCCCGCCATGATGAGGTCGCTGGAAGTGGCAGTGAGTTGGATTTGCTGTTCTGGGATGCGGTCCTGTACCTGCTCGGTAAAAAAGACGCGAATGCCCGGGCCATCGGCAAGCGGGACTGCCGAGCCGGAATACGCACCGCCCCGTCTGTCGGGCCGTGCGGTAAGATCTTCCGATGGGAACAGGAAGATAGGCATGTGGCGCCATCGCAAATAATCCGAAGATACGGCGTGCCCCCAATGCATCGTGTTCCACCGAAGACCATGGGAATAGTGCTGATAAAAGAGATGTGGGCGACCTCCAAACCGGCCAAAGCCGTTGGGATCGTTCATCCAGCCGAACGGCGGACGAAAATGATAGCTGTCAGGAATGTTCGGCGGCGCATTTCCCGGATTGGTGTGGATAACTGTAATACCTGTCTCCAGCACGTCGGCCAACGCGAACCAGTAGGCAACCGACACCGAGGTTTGATCCGTGTCGTAATCCAGTTCGACGCTGCCACCGCCGAAGACGTGAAAAATCCTGAATTCATACTCTTCGGCGTTCGTAACGCTTACCTCGCCGAACTTGCCACGCACATTGGAAAAAGACAGCGAGCCCGGAACATCCGGCTTGGTCGCCTTGAGCCAGATATGGAACGTGGCGTTGACTGGCAGGTCGGCATGCAGGCTTCGAATGGTGTCCCCTCCCGCAATCCTTACCTGGACCTGGCTGTCACTCATGAAGATGGCTCCGTTCCGTGCGGCGTTCCCGGACAGATAGAGTATCAAACCCGGTTTTCGACCTGGAAATGCGTTGCAGAAGGTTAAAGCTGTATCTTCACTTTGGCAAAGCGTCCGGATCGATGGTCTTCGACGTCCATCCGCCGCACGGATCGGCGCCAGCATCGGTCTCAGCCTCCTTTGGCGAGGCACGGGAATATCAAAAAAATGCGTGCTAAAAACCACGTTCTACGAAATCTTCGCGCCCGCCCGTCCGGACCAGCTGCCGGGTTGGGTCGGACGTCGGCCCGCTACGCTGAAAGCTGAATTTTAGGAGAATCTCATGGCCATCGGTCCTGACACCAAAAGTGTCTACACCATTGCCCCGACGCCGTTCGAGGCGGATGGCAAGATTGACTGGGAATCACTCGATTCGATGGTCGATTTTTACGAGCGCTGCGGCGTCGATGGGATGACCATCCTCGGCATCATGGGCGAGGCCCCGAAGCTCGACGCCGGCGAATCGCTCGAGATCGTCAAACGCATCGTGGCGCGCACCAAGCTGCCGGTCATCGTCGGCGTCTCCGCACCCGGCTTCGCCGCCATGCGCAGCCTTGCGCGTGCCTCGATGGAGGTCGGCGCCCAGGGCGTGATGATTGCGCCGCAGCCATCGCTGCGCACCGACGACCAGATCGTCACCTATTTCCGCAACGCATCCGAAGCAGTCGGCGAGGATGTTCCTTTCGTCCTGCAGGACTATCCGCTGACCCTCTCGGTCGTCATGACGCCGGCCGTCATTCGCCGCATTGTCACCGACAATCCGGCCTGCTTCATGCTCAAGCACGAGGACTGGCCGGGCCTGGAGAAGATCAGCGCGCTGCGCGGCTTCCAGAAGGACGGCTCGCTGCGCTCGCTGTCCATCCTCACCGGTAATGGCGGCCTCTTCCTCGACTTCGAGATGGAGCGCGGCGCCGACGGCGCGATGACTGGCTATGCCTTCCCCGATATGCTGGTCGACGTGGTGAAGCTGTCTGCCGCCGGCGAGCGCGACAAGGCACACGATCTTTTCGACGCCCACCTGCCCTATCTGCGCTATGAGCAGCAGCCCGGTGTGGGACTTGCGGTACGCAAATATGTGATGATGAAGCGCGGTGCCATCGCGTCCGATGCCCAGCGCAAGCCGGGCAGCGCGTTGTCGGCGGCGGCCAGACAAGAGGTAGACTACCTGCTTTCGCGGCTGGAAAGCCGCGTCTAGCTTTCGTCTTCGGCTTTGCCGATCTTCTTTGGACACATCGATGTTGTCCCTCCCGGCTGGTTGGGAAAAAGGGATGTCGAACTGGGTCAGCGGCCGGACCGCTGATAGCCGGCGTGTTTTCTGCGCGAGCCGTAGCGCTTCTCGTAAAGCGGTCGCAGCAGCGACTGAATGTCAGGATCGGACACGCGCCTGCCTGTGGTTCTTGCCGAGTTCTTGATTCGCCTGATCCGTCCATCGAGGGCTCGGCGCACTTCGTGCGGAAAGATGCCGTTTCGATACATCGCGCTCTCCTGATTGACGAAAATGTTGGGCCTGATTGACGAAAATGTTGGGCGCGATAGTCGAAGGGCTGCACTACGGAATGATTTCAGCGAGGAGGAATTTGATTACAGTTGTAGCAACGGCGGAAGAGCAGCGATCCACTGCCGCCCGGAACGGCTCAGCCTATGATCAGCGCATTGTCGCCGGCAACCACAGGGCGATCTGCGGGAAGATGATCAGCAGCACTGTCGTCACGACGAGCGCAATCGTCAGGATGCTGGTGCCCTTGTATACCTTCATCAGGTCGGCTCCCGCGGTCGTGCCAACGACGAACGCGACGAGGCCGACCGGCGGGAAGACAAGCCCCATGGCGACCATCATCATGGAAACGACGCCGAACCAGATCGGATCGAAGCCGAGCGAAGTGATGAGCGGGAACGTCAGTTGCAATGTCAGAAGCAGCAGCGGGATCTCGTCCATGAACATGCTGATGACGAAGTAGACCGCCAAAATGGCGATGATCACCATCCAGCGATTGAGATCCATCGCGGTCACCAACGCGACGATCTCCTGCGGAATGCGGCTGAGCGTCATGAGGTCGCGCCGATCAGGATCAGGAAAATCATGGCGGAGGTGCGAATCGTCGATTTCAGCGCCTCCAGCACGCCATGCGCCGACAGCCCGCCAAGTGCGACGCCGATCACGCCCGCCATCAACGCGCCGACCGCGCCCACCTCGGTCGGAGTAGTGATCCCGAGGTAGAGCAGCGCGATCACGATGACGATGAGCAACAGGCTCGGCCACACGCGCGCGAGGCTTGCCCAGCGCTCCCTGCCGGGAACCCGATAGGTCTCCGGTGCGTGCGACGGGCTGATCTTGACCCAGAGATAGATCGTCAATGTCAGCAGGATACCGACCAGAATGCCAGGCATGATGCCGGCGATCAGCAGCTTGCCGACGGAAGTCTGCGTGGCGAGCCCGTAGATCACCATGGCGACGCTTGGCGGGATCAGGATGTCGAGCGTGGCACCGACCCCGATCGCGCCGGCGGCAAGCTCTTCGGAATAGCCGTGCCGGCGCATCTCCGGCATGGCGATCTTCGACATCACCGAAGCCGCGGCGACGCTCGCACCCGACATCGCGCCGAAAACCCCGCAGGACAACACGGTGGCGATAGCAAGCCCACCTGGGATGAGCGACAACCAGTTGCTCGCGGCGGTGTAAAGGTCGCGCGCGAGCCCGCTCGAAGCCGAGAAATAGGCCATCAGAATGAACATCGGGATCGTCGTGAGGGCATAGTCCGCCACCGTATCGAACGGCGTCAGGGCGACCATGCCCAGCATCTTGGCGAGATCGCCGGTCACCACATAAATGCCCAGCATGCCCGACGCGGCTAGCGCGACCGCGATCGGCACGCCGAGCAGCAGAAGCGCGACCAGTGCCACTAAGGGAAGCGCGGTGACCATCGGCTAGCGTTCACGACGCGGCGAGCCGGTCAGGATTGCCAGCGCAAGAATGAGGAAGCCGAGCGGGGGCAGCAAATACGCCGGGCCGACCGGAATCGGCAGCGCGCTCAGCGTCGTGGGCTCGAAGAGCGAGCGGTATGCCTGCTGCACGGTCGCCGCCGCGAACACGAGGCAGCACAATATGGCGACGATGTATGCGAGGTGATCAGCAATCGATCGCGGCAACGGCGAAAGCCGATCCACCAGAAAGGTGGCCCGGATGAAGGCTCCGCCTCGAAATGCGGAAGGCAGGCCGAGAAAGATTGCCGCGGTCATCAAGTATTTCTCGGTGAGCTCGTAGGCGATCAGGATCGGGCTGTTCAAAAAATAACGACAGACGGCATCGGCGCTGGTCAGCAGCATCATGATGGCGGTCGCGGTAACGGCGGCGTAAACGAGCATGAACTCGCAACGCCGCTGCCATTTCTCGATTCGTCCAAGAACGGTCATGTCTTGGGATGGTGGCATCGTGTCGGACATCGGCTTTTCGTTGAGGCGTCATCTCGCTCTGAGAACCGCCGAACATCAGTCGTTCAACATCTCGATGGTGGCTTCAAGAATCTGTCGGGCCTCCTTGTGGCCTTTGGCTTCCATTTTTTTGACCCAAGCGTCCCAGAGCGGCTGAGCGGCGACCTTGTTCCAGCGCACCACCTCCTCCGTCGGCATCGCGTAGCGGATCATCTCGCGGTTTTCCGCCTCGGCCCCGTCGAGGGCTGCCTGCTCGGCTGCGTCGAAGAAGTTCCTGCCCCATAATTTCGAACCTTCGAGGCCGCTGACGCTCATGATGGCGTCGCGGATATCCATGGGCAGGCTGTCCCATTTCTGTTTGTTGGCGCACAGCGAGCCGTACACGGCAGAGAGCGGCGCGATCGTGTAGTATTTCGCGACCTCGTAGAGCCGGAAGGCATTCACCGCCTCCCAGGGCGCTCCCATGCCGTCGACCACGCCCTTGTCGAGGGCCTGGTAGACATCCGGCATCGGGACCAGTGTCGGCACGGCGCCCGGCGCCTTCATCTGCTCGGTCGGCGGTCCGCCGGTCACGCGTATCTTGAGACCCTTCAAATCCTCCAGCGTCTTCACCTGTTTGCTGGTGGTGAGGATGAAGTACGGATGGCTCGTCCACAGCGCCAGCGGCTGGGTCTCAGCATATTCCTCCCGTATGGCGGGGAACCTTTCGTAGAGTTTCCACAACACTTCGCTGCCTTTCTCGGCGGACGTGATCGGCAGGCCAGGCAGGGTGATCACATCCGACAGCGGGGTGACGTCCGGCCAGTAGCCGTGGAAGCACCAGCCAATGTCGACGACGCCGGCGCGCACCGCGTTCCACGTCTCCGTCCCTTTCACCAAGGTCTGCCCCGGATAGTGCTCGATCTTCACGCGGCCTTTGGTTGCTTCCTCGATCTTCTTGATCCAGGGCTGCATCGCGTGGACGGAGCCCCAGGCGGTCGGCGGATTCTGATCGGCCACTGTCAGTGTCACTTCCTGCGCGGGTGCCGCTGAGTTCAGGGCAAGTACAGTGCCCACGATCCCGATCGCCGAGAGAAGGTTTCTGACGACATCCCATGACTGCTGATAGATCATCCTTCGCGCTCCGCTACTCTCATGTCATGAATGGCGCTGTCTCGGAGAATTGCGCTACAGAATGATTTCAGCGAAACGGAATTTAGTTACGTCTGTAACAGCGGGGAGAGTCGTTGTTGATCGGCGGCGCCGCCATATGGCAATTTGCTGTGGAAGGAGGCGGGCGGCTTGGCACCGATGCTGGCCAAACGGCAGCGTCAACAGCAATTGGGGAGACCCATGGCCAATGCTGAGGAACTCCGGAGCTACATCATCAAGGGTGGCGAGGAAGGGCGGTCGCGGCTCGCCCTCATCTCGCGCGTGCTGGCGCCGGCAACCCGAGCGCTTCTCGATCGCTTCGAACCGCTGAACGGAATGTTGGCGCTGGACGCCGGTTGCGGCGGCGGTGACGTCAGCTTCGAGTTGGCGGCTCGGGTCGGTTCAAACGGCCGCGTCGTCGGATTCGATCTCGACGAAGAGAAGCTGGCGGCGGCCCGCGAAGAGGCAGCCAACCGCGGCCTCGCCAATGTCGCGTTTCACAAGGCGAGCGTGCTCAATCCATGGCCAATCTCGGGCGCCGCGTTGGTCTATATCCGGTTCGTTCTCACGCATCTCGCGAGCCCGGAGGAAGTGCTGGCGAGAGCAAGGGCGGCGCTGGCGTCCGGCGGCGTCTTGATCGTCGAGGATATCGACTATGCCGGCCAATTCTGCGATCCGCCTTGTCCGGCCGTCGATCGCTATAGCGAGCTCTTTGTCGCGACGCTCAAGGCGCGTGGCGGCGACCCGTTCATCGGGCGCAGGCTGGTCCGCCTTCTGGAAAGCGGCGGGCTTTGCTAGTGTCGACTCCGGCCTCGTCCAACCCTTCGGGCGAAGCCGCGACATCAAACAGACCACATCGCTCACCATGGCGGCGATCGCCGGAGCCGTCGCAGCATCGGGCATCGCCACCGCCGAAGAGGTCGACCACGTGACGCGCGAGATCAAATCCTTTGCCGACCGGTCGGACACGACCATATCCCTCCCACGCATCTTTCAGGCGTGGGGGCGAATGACGTACTGACAGATGCATTGCCTTCCGGCAACGGCCTTGCCGTATGACGGCTTTGGGTCAAGCCACGCGGTTAGTGCGCGGCTTACCGCGCGCCCAAACCGCCCGCAGTTTCGCGCAGTGTTTCAGTTTGCATGAACAGTCTTGGGAAGAACTGCAAGGAAACAGAAATTGCGAGGTAGAATAATAGCTTATTGGATAAAGCTGGTGCGGTCGAGAAGACTCGAACTTCCACGGGTTGCCCCACAGCGACCTCAACGCTGCGCGTCTACCAATTCCGCCACGACCGCACGTGGTAGGAGCCGAAACGAACCGGCTCGCGGCGTGTAGCAAATCGTTTCCGGCGAAACAAGGGCGCGTCGCGCAATAATTGCCCGGGCTTCGGCATAACCCTTCAAAGAGCTGGAACGCGCCGGAACTGGACGTTTCGCCCGATTGCCGCCATATGTGAGGCTAATGCATGTCGCCCAAAAGTGCGCAGCGGTTTTGGGACAACGATATGCATAAAACGAAAATCTAAAGCGTGCCCACGGTTCCCTTCAAACGCGGCGCGCTTTAGACGAGACACGCCATGACAGAACGCAGCCAGATCGCCACGTCGTTCCTGCCCCTGCCCGGTTCGGCGCCGGTCGAATGGCGGATCGAACCCGGCCTCACCGCCTATCCGGATGCGCTTGCCGTGATGGAGGCGCGTGCCGAAGCGATCCGAAGCGGCGCCGCCGGCGAGATGGTCTGGCTGGTCGAGCATCCGCCGCTCTACACCGCCGGCACCAGCGCCCACATCGAGGACCTGATCGAGCCAGACCGTTTCCCGGTGTTCGCGGCCGGGCGCGGCGGCGAATACACCTATCACGGGCCAGGCCAGCGGGTCGCTTATGTGATGCTCGACCTGAAGCGGCGGCGCGAGGATGTCCGCGCCTTCGTCGCGGCACTTGAACAATGGATCATCGGCACGCTCGCCGCCTTCAACGTGCTCGGCGAACGGCGCGAGGACCGCGTCGGCGTCTGGGTGGTGCGACCGGATCGCCCCACCCTGCCTGACGGATCGCCGGCCGAGGACAAGATCGCTGCCATCGGCATCAGGCTGAGGCGCTGGGTGAGCTTTCACGGCATCGCCATCAATGTCGAGCCGGATCTCAGCCACTTCAGCGGCATCGTGCCGTGCGGCGTGCAGGACCACGGCGTTACCAGCCTTGTCGATCTCGGTCTTCCCCTGGGGATGGCCGACCTCGATCTCGCGCTGAAATCCGCATTCGAGGATGTCTTCGGACCGGCGGCGCCTTTGATTGTCGAAACCGCCCGCAAGGCTGGCTGACAGCGCTGAACCACCGAACTCCGACGCTGCCCCTCCCCCCGTGAAAAAAGGGGCACGCTGCCTCACATCGCTCCGATCCAGATTGCCATGGAAACGAGAAACGTGCTCATGCACACCAGTGACACGACATCCTGAACAAGACCGGTCATAACGCTCTCCTGTTTTCAGTATGTTCTTATTTTGTTCTAATTTTGTTCGAATGTCAACGACCGCAATCCGAGCGTGTCGCGAAATTCCGGGCGCTCAGTTCGGCAGGGTTAAGAAAAGGTTGCGAGCCGGATTTCCGCCGTTTTCGGCGCTGGTTGCGTGTGGCGAAAATGCAGCCGGACAGCATGCTGATAGTCAGTCGCCAAGTGTGGAGATTCAGGTCAGGCCGGCATCACCTGAATATCGATACACCTAAAGCGGAACAACCTTGCCGTCGGCTAGCGTGACACGACGGTCCATGCGCGAGGCAAGCTCGTGATTGTGGGTGGCGATCAGCGCCGCCAGGCCCGATTGCCGGACCAGCGCGCTCAGCGCCTCGAACACATAAGAGGCGGTGACCGGGTCTAGGTTGCCGGTCGGCTCGTCTGCCAGCAGCACCAGCGGCGCATTGGCGACGGCGCGCGCGATGGCGACGCGCTGTTGCTCGCCGCCGGACAATTCCGAGGGGCGATGCTGCGCGCGCTTGCCGATCTGCATGTAGTCGAGCAGTTGCGCCGAACGCTCGGCAGCCTCCTTGCGCGTCAGCCCTTTTATCAGCTGCGGCATCATGATGTTTTCCAGCGCCGTGAACTCCGGCAGCAGGTGATGGAACTGATAGACGAAGCCGACATCGTTGCGGCGGATCGCCGTGCGCTCGTCGTCGGAAAGGCGCCCGCAGGCACGGCCGGCCAGAATCACGTCGCCGGCGTCTGGCCGCTCCAGCAGTCCGGCGGTGTGCAACAGCGTCGATTTGCCGGTGCCCGACGGCGCCACCAGCGCCACGATCTCGCCGCGCTTCAGCGAAAAATCGGCGCCATTGAGGATCGTCAGCTTGCGCGGGCCCTGGACATAGTGCCGCTCGACGCTCTTCAGCTCGATAATGGCCTCGGCCATCATTCGTACCTCAGCGCTTCGACGGGATCGAGCCTGGCCGCGCGCCATGCCGGAAACAGCGTCGCCAGGAACGACAGCACCAGCGCCATGAGCACCACCGAGATCGTCTCGCTGGCGTCCATGCGGGCAGGCAGCTGGCTGAGGAAATAGAGCTCGGGATTGAACAGCCTCTCGCCGGCCAACCAGGAGAAGAACTGGCGGATTCGCTCGACGTTCAGGCAGATTACAACGCCGAGCAGCACGCCGGCGATGGTGCCCACCACGCCGATCGCCGCGCCCGTCATCAGGAAGATGCGCAGGATCGCGCCGCGCGTGGCGCCCATGGTGCGCAGGATGGCGATGTCGTGGCCCTTGTCCTTCACCAGCATGATCAGG
The DNA here is from genome assembly GCF_004022765.1 of Mesorhizobium sp. M6A.T.Cr.TU.014.01.1.1. Classification (NCBI taxonomy): domain Bacteria; kingdom Pseudomonadati; phylum Pseudomonadota; class Alphaproteobacteria; order Hyphomicrobiales; family Phyllobacteriaceae; genus Mesorhizobium; species Mesorhizobium sp. M6A.T.Cr.TU.014.01.1.1. The sequence goes on along the minus strand of NZ_RZPG01000022.1, from coordinate 95,160 downwards.
CCCGAAATGATGTTGAGCGCCGCCACCAGCACGATCAGCGTCAGGATCATGAACATGACGTTGCGCTCCACTTGCAGCGCATCGAAGAACGTCCTGTTGCGTTCTCGCCAGTCGACCATGGTGATCGGCCGCTGCGACGCCTCCTCGATCTTCGGCTTCAGCGCGTCGACATTGTCGGGATTGTCGACATAGAGCTCGATGGTCTGGGCCCGGCCATCCATGTTGAAATAGAGCTGCGCTTCCGAAAACGGCATGTAGACGATGGAGCTGTCATATTCCGACATGCCGACCTCGAAGATCGCCGTGACCGGGTAGCCCTTCATGCGCGGTGTCGTGCCGAGCGGCGTCACGTCGCCGTCGGGCGCGATCAGCGTGATGGTGTCGCCGAGCACAAGACCGAGATTCTCGGCCATGCGGCTGCCGATGGCGACGCCCTCGCTTGTGTCGAAGCCAGCGATCGAGCCCTGCTTGATATTGTTGGCGACGATCGAAATCTTGCCCAGATCCTCGCCGCGGATGCCGCGCACCAGCGCTCCTGACCCGCCGCCGACATTGCCTTGCGCCAGCACCTGCCCGTCGATCAGCGGAATAGCGTATTTGACGCCGGGCACGCCATTGATGCGGCCGGCAACCTGCGCATAGTCCTCCAGCGGCATGTCAAGCGGCTGCACGATCAGATGGCCATTGACGCCGAGGATGCGCGTCAACAGTTCGGCGCGAAACCCGTTCATGACGGCCATCACGACGATAAGCGTGGCGACGCCCAGCATGATGCCGAGGAAGGAGATCGAGGCAATGACGGAGATCACCGTCTCCTTGCGGCGCGAGCGCAGATAGCGCCACGCGACCATGCGTTCGAAAACGGAAAAAGGTCCGGCGGCCGGGGGTTTCGCTACTGCGGCTTCGCTCATGCGGCAGAACCGAAACGCTTCTTCACGTCTGCGATCGGCAGCGTCTCACGCTCGCCGGTCCTGCGGTTCTTGATCTCGATCTCGCCGGCAGCCACGCCGCGCGGCCCGACGATCACCTGCCACGGCAGGCCGATCAGGTCGGCGGTGGCGAATTTGCCGCCCGGCCGCTGGTCGGTGTCGTCGTAGAGCACGTCCTTGCCGGCGGCGACAAACGCCGCATGGAGCTCATCGCAGACGCGGTCGCACTCGGCGTCACCGGCTTTCATATTGATCAGACCGATGTCGAAGGGCGCCACCGCCTCCGGCCAGATGATGCCGTTGTCGTCATGGCTGGCCTCGATGATCGCCGCGACCAGCCGGGTCGGGCCGATGCCGTAGGAACCTCCGGAGACAAAATGATCCTTGCCGTCGGGCCCGGTCACCTTGGCGCCCATCGGCTTCGAATATTTGTCGCCGAAATGGAAGATGTGGCCGACCTCAATGCCGCGCGCCGAGACACGGTCGGTCGTCGCAACCTTCTCCCACGCCGCCTCGTCGTGCATCTCGTCGGTCGCGGCGTAGGGCGTCGTCCATGTCTTGACGATGTCGCCGATCGCGGCATCGTTGGAGAAGTCCGTGTCCGCGCCCGGCACATCAAGCGCGAGATAATCGCGATGGCAATAGACCTGGCTCTCGCCGGTGTCGGCCAGGATGATGAATTCGTGGCTGAGGTCGCCGCCGATCGGCCCGGTGTCGGCACGCATCGGGATCGCCTGCAGCCCCATGCGCGTGAACGTCCTGAGGTAGGACACGAACATCCTGTTATAGGCCGCCTTGGCGCTTTCGAAGTCGAGATCGAAGGAATAGGCGTCCTTCATCAGGAACTCTCTGCTGCGCATGACGCCGAAGCGCGGCCGCACCTCGTCGCGGAACTTCCACTGGATGTGATAGAGATTGAGCGGCAGATCCTTGTACGACTTCACATAGGCGCGGAAAATCTCGGTGACCATCTCCTCGTTGGTCGGCCCATAGAGCATGTCCCGATCTTGCCGGTCCTTGATGCGCAGCATCTCCTTGCCATAATCGTCATAGCGGCCGCTTTCGCGCCACAGCTCGGCGGACTGGATGGTCGGCATCAGGATCTCGAGCGCGCCGGCGCGGTTCTGCTCCTCGCGAATGATCCGGCAGACCTTGTCCAGCACCCTTTTGCCGAGCGGCAGCCAGGAAAAACTGCCTTGCCCCTGCTGGCGGATCATGCCGGCGCGTAGCATCAGCCGGTGCGAGACGATTTCGGCCTCGCGCGGGTTTTCTTTGAGGATAGGCAGGAAATAGCGCGACAAACGCATGGACTGGTCCGTGAGAGAGAGTTACCGCACCGGAATCGGCGCAGCGCTGGGCTTGCTTGCCCCGGCTTCATAGCCATTTCATGACGGAATGGAAACCCGCCCCCCAAGCGCCGCAAAGGGTGCCGCAGTGCCGCATCCGCCTTGCTGGTCGTTTCGCAAGCAACGCTTGCCACACTATTGTGCAGTGCAGCACGAGATTGCCTATTTCCAGGCAAAATTCTGCGTGACATTTTCACCCGCCTTGGTCTAATGTGCCCCGATAACCGAGAGGGCGGAAAGAAATCTGCCCTCCTACGCGGTCAAAGTCTTGGGAGGATGCGATCTAGGCGCGGTTACTCGCTGCCGCCGGACACCGGAAACAGATCGGACGCGTTTAAATTGCAAGGCCTTGTGCCTTGCATTTTTTTTGTGCAATCATTTGGTTAGCACGACGTACTGCCAAATCGCTTTATCCAGACGTGTCGCCCGAAGGTGCGCGGCCGCTAAAGCAAGAAATTGACGCGCGTAAATACTAATCCCTTGGAGCGCGTGGCGCCCTCGCGGCAGCAAAACAAATCCGGAAGCCGGCTTTGTTTTGCCCCCATCGGCGCTCGCGTTCAGGGCGACGAATAGTGCGTCGCCGGTTATGCTAACTCTTGGGGCTCTGGCTAAAATCCGGCACGATGTGCGGGATATCGTCGATGCCGAGGCCGAGCCCCCTCGTGATGCCATAGAAGATGCCAAGAAGAACCATCGTGACGATCGTCGTCCGCAGCACGGCGCGCAGCATATGCGGCCCGCGCGGCGCGCTGTGTACCGTGCCCAGCGTCACGTCCTGATCTTCGTCCTGCGTCCTCATGCTGAACGGCAGGACGGCGAACAGCACCACCCACCATGTGATGAAGAACAGAGCGATAAACGAAACCCAGCTCATGCTTGCTCCAGTTCGACCAGCGTGCCGAAGAAATCCTTGGGATGCAGGAACAGCACCGGCTTGCCATGCGCGCCGGTCTTCGGGTTGCCGTCGCCCAGGACGCGGGCGCCGCTGGCCTTGAGGTGATCACGCGCGGCAAGAATGTCGTCAACCTCATAACAGACATGATGCATGCCGCCCGAGGGGTTCTTCTCGAGGAATGCCGCGATCGGCGAACCCTCGCCGAGCGGCTCCAGCAATTCGATCTTGGTGTTGCCGACATCGACGAACACCACCGTCACGCCATGTTCCGGCAGCGCCTGCGGTGCGGTCACCCGAGCGCCGAGCGTGTCGCGATAGGCCGCTGTCGCCGCGGCAAGATCCGGCACGGCAAGCGCGACATGGTTCAGGCGTCCGAGCATAGGTGCTCCCGGGTTAGGGGAGTAGGGGAGTAGGGCAGTAGGGCAGTAGGGAAAGACAGGATCTAGAAGTGCAGATTGTTTGCGCTCCTACTTCCTACTTCCCTACTCCCTTACTGCCCTACTCCCCTATTCCCTTGTTCGTCACCGCGTGACGAACACTGTCACCAGCGGCTTCTTGCCCCAGGCTTCGTTGGCGGCGCCGCGGACGGCGCGGCGCACCGCCTCCTGCACGAGGTCGAGGTCTTTTCGGCGCTGACGGGGGATGGAGTCCACGGCGCCGATTGCCGCATCGATCATCAGGTCTTCCAGGCTCTCGCCGCGCGCATCGGCCTCGGCGACGCCGATGGCGACCAGATCGGGATCGCCGGCGAGCTCATATTTGTCGTCGAGCACGACATTGACCGCGACATGGCCGGCAAAGGACAGCTTGCGCCGGTCGCGGATGCCCATTGCCTGGTCGGTGCCGATCAGCCTGCCGTCCTTGTAGATGCGGCCGAACGGCACCTGGTCGATGATCGTGGCAGCACCTGGATAGAGCCGCAGCATGTCGCCGTCGCGCACCTGCGCCACCTGGCCGATGCCCGACGTCGACATCAGCGAGCCCTGCGCCACCAGATGCGCCGCCTCGCCATGCACGGGGACGCCGATCTGCGGCCGAACCCATTCATACATCTTGCGCAACTCGCTGCGGCGTGGATGGCCGGAGACATGCACCAGCGCATCGCCGTCCTCGATGATCTTGATGCCGAGATCGATCAGGCGGTTCTTGATCTCGAGAATCCCCTTCTCGTTGCCGGGAATGGTGCGCGAGGAAAACACCACCGTGTCGCCTGCTGTCAGCGACACCGATTTCATCTCGTCGCGCGACAGTTTCGCCAGTGCCGCAAGCGGCTCGCCCTGGCTGCCGGTGCAGATGATGACGAGGTTTTCACGCGGGATGAAGCCAAAATCCTCCTCGGCGATGAATTCGGGCAGCCCGTCCATGTAGCCGAGCTCACCGGCAACATCGATGACGCGTTTCAGCGAGCGGCCAAGCACCAGGCACTGGCGGCCGGCATCCCTAGCCGCCTTGGCAATGGAGACGATGCGCCCGACATTGGAGGAAAAAGTGGTGACCGCGACGCGGCCCTTGGCGCTCTGGATGACGCCCCTGAGGCCCTCACCTACCGCCACTTCCGATGGCGACTCCCCTTCCCGCAACGCATTGGTGGAATCGCAGATCAGCGCCAGCACGCCCTTGTCGCCATAGGCGCGGAAGCGGGCCTCGTCGGTCATCGGTCCGATCGTCGGCGCCGGATCGATCTTCCAGTCGCCGGTGTGGATGACGGTGCCGGCCGGCGAGGTGATCGCCAGCGACATCGGTTCAGGAATAGAATGCGCGACGGGAATAGCCTCGATCTCGAACGGGCCGATAGTGAATTTTTCGCCGGCCCGGTAGATCGTCAACGGGATCTTCGGTGCGCCTTGCTCGCCCTGCCGCTTGGCTTCCAGCAATCCGGCGCCGAACGGCGTCATCCAGACCGGCGCCTTGAGCTTCGGCCATGTGTCGAGCAGCGCGCCGTAATGGTCCTCATGCGCGTGCGTGATGACGATGCCGCGCAGATTGGCGATGTTCTCCTCGATGAAGCGCGTGTCGGGCAGCACCAGGTCGACGCCAGGCAGGCTGGCATCGGGAAAGGTGACGCCGACATCGACGACAATCCATTCGCGCGCATTGGCCGGGCCGTAGCCATAGAGGGCGAAGTTCATGCCGATCTCGCCGACGCCGCCGAGCGGCACGAAGACGAGTTCGGCGTTTTCAGCTTTCGCCATGATCTTTCCTTTCCTGGCCGGTCAAACCAGGCCCGTCTAATTTGGGCCCGTCAAACCTGAGCCGACGCGACCGCGCCAAAATGCACATCGCCGGCGGCGATCGTCAGAACCGAACCCTCATCGTCGCGGATCACGAAACGGCAGTCCTCGTCAATGGTCTCGAACGTGCCGCGCACCACATTACCGTCAATTCTGACAGCAACCTGCCCGCCAAGCCCTGCCGCGCGCGCCAGCCAGCGCTGCCTGACGGCGGAAAGCCCGCGCCCCTCATTCCACAGCCGCGCATTCTCGCTCCAGGCATCCGACAGCGCCAGAAACAAGGTCTCGGCATCGCAAGCAGCACCCAGCGCGCTGAGCGATGTCGCCGGATAAGGCAAATCTTCGGGATAAGCCACAACATTGACGCCGATGCCCACCGCCACCGCGAAGCGATCGCCTTCGAGTATCGCCGATTCCAGCAGGATGCCGGCAAGCTTGGCGCCGGAGGCGAGCACATCGTTCGGCCATTTGAGCTCGAAACGGTTCTTCCCATCGCTGCCGCCGTCGAGGCCGATTGCGATCTTGCCCTTCGGCATGACGGCATCGAGCGCATCGGCCAGCGCCAGCCCGGCGACGAAGCCGAGCGTCGCAGCGAGACGAAGCTCGGCATTGGTGACCACCAGCAGCGTCGCCGCAAGATTGCCCTCGGGCGTCGCCCACACCCGGCCGCGCCGGCCACGCCCGCTTTCCTGTTTTTTTGAAACGACCCAGAGCTTTCCCGGGTCCCCGGCCCGCGCACGATCCAGCGCCAGCGCATTGGTGGAACCGACCGTGTCATGTGCCTCGAGCCGGAACCCTTCCGAGGCCGCTGTTGGAGCCAGCCGAAATGCCATCGCGTCAGAAAAATGTCTTGGCGGCGGCTTCGGCATAGGTGCCGATCGGCCCGCCGATCAGCACGTAGAACAGCACGAAGGCGCCGCAGACGCCGAGCACGACGCGAAGCTCGGTCGCCATCGGCACAAAGCCGCCGACCGGTTCGTCGAACCACATGATCTTGATGATGCGCAGATAATAATAGGCGCCCACCACCGAGGCCAGCACGCCGATGATCGCCAGTGCGTAGAGGTTGGCGTTGATGGCGGCGAGGAACACGTACCACTTCCCCCAGAAGCCGGCGAGCGGCGGGATGCCGGCCAGAGAGAACATCAGGATGGTCAGGATCGTCGCCATGATCGGATTGGTCGACGACAGGCCGGCGAGATCGCTGATCTGCTCGACATTGCCTTCCTTGCGCCGCATGGCGAGGATGAAGGCGAAGGTGCCGAGCGTCATCACCAGATAGATCAGCATATAGATGGCGACGCCGCGCACGCCGGCCTGGCTGTTGGCGGCGAGGCCAACCAGCGCGTAGCCCATATGGCCGATGGAGGAATAGGCCATCAGCCGCTTGATGTTGGTCTGGCCGATGGCCGCGAAGGCGCCCAGCGCCATCGAGGCGATCGAGATGAAGACGATGATCTGCTGCCAGTCGGCGGCGATCGGCTTGAACGCGCCCATGGTGACGCGCACGATCAGCGCCATCGCCGCCATCTTCGGCGCGGCAGCGAGGAAGGCCGTCACCGGCGTCGGCGCGCCTTCATAGACGTCGGGCGTCCACATGTGGAACGGCACCGCCGATATCTTGAAGGCGAGGCCGGCCAGCACGAAGACCAGGCCGAAGACGAGGCCAAGCTGCCGCTCGCCGCCGCCCAACGCCGTGGCGATTTCCTGGAACCCGGTGTTGCCGGTGTAGCCATAGACGAGGCTGATGCCGTAAAGCAGCATGCCCGACGACAGCGCGCCGAGAACGAAATACTTCAACCCCGCCTCGGTCGAGCGCAGATTGTCCCGGTTGATCGCCGCCAGCACGTAGATCGCCAGCGACTGCAATTCGAGGCCGAGATAAAGCCCGATCATGCCGTTGGCCGAGATCATCAGCATCATGCCGAGCGTGCACAGCAGGATCAGCACCGGATATTCGAACTTGTCGAAATGCTCCGCCTTGGCGAAGCGCATCGACATGACCAGTGTCACCGCCGACCCGATCAGCGCCAGCACCTTCATGAAGCGGGCGAAGGGATCCTGGACGAAGGCTTCGCCGTAGGCGTAGCCCTGCCCGGTGGAAAAGATCGTCCAGACGCCGGCAACCACCAGGACGGCGACGGCAAGGCCGCTCACCGTTGTGGTGGTGTTGGCGCGCGAATAGGCGCCGAGCATCAGGAGCGCCAGGGCGCCGATGGCAAGGATCAGCTCTGGTGTCGAGAGCGACAGGCTGGAGAGAAGGTCCGGCGTCATGGTTCGCAAACCTCTCAGTCAGTTCGCCGCCGCGGTCTGCGCGGTGTTGATGGATGCGGTGACATTGGTGACGAGCGCCTTGACCGATTCGGCCGTCGCGTCGAAGACCGGCGCCGGGTAGACGCCGAAGAAGATGACCAGCACGACCAGCGGATAGATGATCACCTTCTCGCGCGCCGACAGGTCAAGCAGGTTTTTCAAGCTGTCCTTGGTCAGCGCGCCGAAGATCACCCGGCGATAAAGCCAGAGGGCATAGGCCGCCGACAGGACGACGCCGGTGGCGGCGAAGAACGCCACCCAGGTGTTGACCCGGAACACGCCGAGCATGGTCAGGAATTCGCCAACGAAGCCGCTGGTGCCGGGCAGGCCGACATTGGCCATGGTGAAGATCATGAACACGGTGGCGTATTTCGGCATGTTGTTGACCAGCCCGCCATAGGCGTCGATGTCGCGTGTGTGCATGCGGTCGTAGATGACGCCGACACAGAGGAACAGCGCGCCGGAGACCAGGCCGTGCGACAGCATCTGGAAGATCGCCCCCTGGACGCCTTCCTGGTTCATCGCGAAGATGCCCATGGTGACGAAGCCCATATGGGCGACCGACGAATAGGCGATCAGCTTCTTCATGTCCTCCTGCATCAGCGCCACCAGCGAAGTGTAGATGATGGCGACGACGGACAGCGCGAAGACCAGCGGCGCAAACATCTCCGAGGCGATCGGAAACATCGGCAGCGAGAACCGCAGGAAGCCATATCCGCCCATCTTCAGCAGGATGGCGGCCAGGATCACCGAACCGGCGGTCGGCGCCTCGACATGGGCGTCCGGCAGCCAGGTGTGCACCGGCCACATCGGCATCTTCACGGCGAAGGACGCGAAGAAGGCGAGCCATAGCCAGGTCTGCATGGTGGCCGGGAAATTGTGCGTCAGAAGCGTCGGAATGTCGGTGGTGCCGGACTGGAAGAACATCGCCATGATGGCGAGCAGCATCAGCACCGAACCGGCCAGCGTGTAGAGGAAGAACTTGAACGAGGCGTAGACGCGCCGCTTGCCGCCCCACACGCCGATGATGATGAACATCGGGATCAGGCCGGCTTCGAAGAAGACGTAGAACAAAACGATGTCCAGCGCGCAGAACACGCCGATCATCAGCGTCTCCAGCAACAGGAAGGCGATCATGTAGGCCTTGACGCGCTTCTCGATCGATTCCCACGAAGCCAGGATGCAGAGCGGCATCAGGAAGGTGGTCAGGATGACGAACAGCATGGAAATGCCGTCGACGCCCATATGGTAGGAGATGCCGGAATCCAGCCAGGCAAACTTCTCGACGAACTGGAAGCCAGGCTCCGAATTGTCGAAGCCGGTCCAGATGAACAGCGAAATCACGAAGGTGAACGTCGTCGTCAACAGCGCGATGGCGCGGATGTTGCGACGTGCATTTTCGCTGTCGTCGCGGACGAACAGGATGAGCAGCACACCAACCAGCGGCAGGAAGGTGACCAGCGACAGGATCGGCCAGGCGGTCATCAGAGCATCATCCAGGTGACGAGTGCGGCAACGCCGATCAGCATGGCGAAGGCGTAGTGATAGAGGTAGCCGGTCTGCAGCTTGACGACGCGGTTGGTGACGTCGACGACGCGTGCCGAAATGCCGTCCGGACCGAGCCCGTCGATGACGGTGCCGTCGCCGGTCTTCCATAGGAAATGGCCCAGGCGTTTTGCCGGCCGCACGAACAGGAAGTCGTAGAGTTCGTCGAAATACCACTTGTTGAGCAGGAAGGTGTAGAGCCCGCGATGCTGCGCCGCCAGGTTCTTCGGCATCTCCGGCGCGCGGATGTAGAATTGCCAGGCAATCGCAAAGCCGATCAGCATGGCGACGAACGGCGCCAGCTTCACCCACAGCGGCACTTCGTGCATGTCGTGCAGGATGTGGTTTTCCGGCAGCGTGAACAGCGACGCCTTCCAGAACTCGGCATAGCCCTCGCCGATGAAGGCGCCATGGAAGATCACGCCGGCGAACAGCGCGCCCACCGCCAGGATGAACAGCGGCACCAGCATGACCGGCGGCGATTCATGGACATGGTGCATCACCTCATGGCTCGCCCGCGGCTGGCCGTGGAAGGTCATGAAGATCAGCCGCCAGGAATAGAAGCTGGTGAAGCAGGCGGCGACGACCAGCAGCACGAAGGCAAGGCCGGCGACCGGATTGTGCGCGGCAAAGGCGCTTTCGATGATCGCGTCCTTGGAGAAGAAGCCGGCGGTGCCGATGACCGTGACCGGAATGCCGACGCCGGTCAGCGCCAGCGTGCCGATCACCATCATCCAGTAGGTCTTCGGAATGAGCGTCCTGAGCCCGCCCATCCTGCGCATGTCCTGCTCGTCGGAGACGGCGTGGATCACCGAGCCCGAGCCGAGGAACAGCAGCGCCTTGAAGAAGGCATGCGTGAACAGATGGAAGATCGCCGCGCCATAGGCGCCGACGCCGAGCGCCACGAACATGTAGCCGAGCTGCGAGCAGGTCGAATAGGCGATGACGCGCTTGATGTCGTTCTGGACGAGGCCGACGGTCGCCGCGAAGAAGGCGGTGAAGGCGCCGATGAAGGTGACCACGATCAGCGCCGAATGCGACAGTTCGAACAGCGGCGACAGCCGCGCCAGCATGAACACGCCGGCCGTCACCATGGTGGCGGCATGGATGAGTGCCGAGACCGGCGTCGGGCCTTCCATGGCGTCCGGCAGCCAGGTGTGCAACGGCACCTGTGCCGACTTGCCCATGGCACCCATGAACAAAAGCAGGCAGACGACGGTCATCGCAGCCTGCTTGTCGAGCGCATAGCCGAGGAAGGTCAGCACGGCAGCACCTTGAGGTGCGCCTTCGGCCGGAATGAACGTCGCCGCATTGGCGAAGATGGTGCCGAGATTGACCGAGCCGAACAGCACGAACACGCCGAAGATGCCGAGCGCAAAGCCGAAATCGCCGATGCGATTGACGACGAAGGCCTTGATCGCGGCGGCATTGGCCGACGGCTTCTTGTACCAGAAGCCGATCAGCAGGTAGGAAGCGAGGCCGACGCCTTCCCAGCCAAAGAACATCTGCACGAGGTTGTCGGCCGTTACCAGCATCAGCATGGCGAAGGTGAACAGCGACAGATAGGCGAAGAAGCGCGGCCGGTTCGGGTCGTGATGCATGTAGCCGATCGAGTAGATGTGGACCAGCGCCGACACCGTGTTGACCACGACCAGCATCACCACCGTCAGTGTATCGATGCGTAGCGCCCATGCGGCCTCTAACCCACCCGACTGGATCCAGCGCATCACCGGCACGGTGAACACCTCGCCCTCGCCGAAGCCGACCGAGAAGAAGGCGACCCACGACAGCACGGCTGATATCACCAGGAAGCCGGAGGTGATGTATTCGGACGCCTTGGCGCCGAGCGACGTGCCGAACAGGCCGACGATCAGGAAGCCGAGCAGCGGAAGGAAGACGATGGCCTGATACATGGTGGTTTCCGTCAACCCTTCATCATGTTCACGTCTTCGACCGCGATCGAACCGCGGTTGCGGAAGAAGACGACGAGAATGGCGAGGCCGATCGCGGCTTCAGCCGCTGCGACCGTCAGCACGAACAACGCGAATACCTGTCCGACGAGATCGCCGAGCGCTGCCGAGAAGGCGACGAAATTGATGTTGACCGCGAGCAAGATCAACTCGATCGACATCAGGATGACGATGATGTTCCTGCGGTTGAGGAAAATGCCGAACACGCCGAGCGTGAACAGGATTGCCGATACGGTCAGAAAGTGTGCGATGCCGACGGTCATCTCAGATTCCTTCGCCCGTCTTGACCTTGCGGATTTCCATTCCAGTCGCCGGCGTGCGGCCGACCTGGGCTGATATCGACTGCCGCTTGACGCCCGGCTTGTGACGCAGCGTCAGCACGATGGCGCCGATCATGGCGACCAGCAGCACAAGGCCTGCGATCTGGAAATAGTAGAGGTAGTCCGTGTAGAGGATGTCGCCGAGCGCTGCCGTGTTCGAGCGCACGGCAAGGTCCGGAATGGGCTTCGAAACCGTCGCGGCCAGCTGCGGCGCGAACGTGTAGCCGCCGAGCACGACGATCAGCTCCGCCGCCAGGATCAGCCCGACCAGCGCGCCGATCGGCGCGTATTGCAGGGCGCCTTCCTTCATTTCGGCGAAATCGACGTCGAGCATCATGACGACGAACAGGAACAGCACCATGACCGCGCCGACATAGACGACGAGCAGGATCATCGCCAGGAACTCGGCGCCGGTCAGCATGAACAGGCCGGCGGCGTTGAAGAAGGTCAGGATCAGGAACAGCACCGAATGCACGGGATTGCGCGCCGAAATGACCATGAACGCCGACGCCACCGCGACAAAGGCGAAGAGGTAGAAAAAGGCCGCCTCTAGTCCGTTCAGCATGGGTTCCCCCGGGTTTCTGTCCAAACAGGACGCTCGTCCTGTTCGATGTTTGCCACCGCCTCCGGTCGCAAGTTTCGTGTTCCTATCGCATGTTTCGATCGGGTTGAAAGACCCGGATCGAAAGAAAACATGCGACACTTTCAATTCCGGAGGAGGATCTTGTCCGAAAAGTCTGCAACTTTTCGGGATCATCCTCTGAACGAGGCCGCTCGCCCCGTCCATGCGTCAAATGTCAGCGGTACGGCGCATCCAGCGAGAGGTTGCGCGCCAGTTCGCGCTCCCAGCGGTCGCCATTGGCCAGCAGCTTATCCTTGTCGTAATAAAGTTCCTCGCGCGTCTCGGTCGCGAATTCGAAATTCGGCCCCTCGACAATGGCGTCGACCGGGCAGGCCTCCTGGCAGAAGCCGCAATAGATGCACTTCACCATATCGATGTCGTAGCGCACGGTGCGGCGCGTGCCGTCATTGCGGCGCGGGCCGGCCTCGATAGTGATGGCCTGCGCCGGGCAGATCGCCTCGCACAATTTGCAAGCGATGCAGCGTTCCTCGCCGTTCGGATAGCGGCGCAGCGCATGCTCGCCGCGGAAGCGCGGGCTCACCGGCCCCTTCTCGTGCGGATAGTTGATCGTTTCCTTCGGCGCGAAGAACTGGCGCATCGACAGGAAGAAGGCGCTGACGAAATCCTGCAGGAGCAGCGACTTGGCGGCTTGGGCTAGAGCGGACATCACGCAAACCCCGTGATCTTGAGAAACGCGGCGACAATCACCACCATCGCCAGCGAGATCGGCAGGAAGACCTTCCAGCCGAGCCGCATCAGCTGGTCGTAGCGGTAGCGCGGCACGAAGGCCTTGACCATCGAGATCATGAAGAACACCAGGCAGACCTTGAGCACGAACCAGATCAGACCCGGCACCCAGGTGAAGGGAGCGAAGTCGAAGGGCGGCAGCCAGCCGCCGAGGAACAGGATGGTGGCCAGCGCGCACATCAGCACGATGGCGACATATTCGCCGAGGAAGAACAGCAGGAACGGCGTCGACGAATATTCGACCATATGGCCGGCGACGAGTTCCGATTCGGCTTCCACAAGGTCGAAGGGCGGGCGGTTCGTCTCGGCCAGCGCCGAGATGAAGAAGATGACGAACATCGGGAACAGCGACAGCCAATGCCAGTCAAGGAAGGTGTTGGGCAGGCCAACCCGCGTCCCCAGCCCATCCTGCTGCGACAGCACGATATCGGACAGGTTGAGCGAGCCGACGCAAAGCAGCACGGTGACGATGACAAAGCCGATCGAGACTTCGTAGGACACCATCTGTGCCGCCGAGCGCAGCGCGCCGAGGAACGGATATTTCGAGTTGGACGCCCAGCCGCCCATGATCACGCCATAGACCTCGAGCGAGGAGATGGCGAAGACATAGAGGATGCCGACATTGACGTTGGCGATCGCCCAGCCCTCGTTGACCGGGATGACCGCCCAGGCCGAGATCGCCAGCACAGCCGACACCAGCGGCGCCAGGAGAAAAACGCCCTTGTTGGCGCCGGACGGAATCACCGGCTCCTTGAACACGAACTTCAGAAGGTCGGCGAAAGCCTGCAGCGTGCCCCATGGGCCGACGACGTTCGGGCCACGGCGCAACTGCACCGCCGCCCAGATTTTGCGGTCCGCGTACAGGATGTAGGCGACGAAGATCAACAGCACGACGATCAGCACGACCGACTTCAACAGGATGATCAGCGCCGGCAGCACGTAAAAGGAGAAGAAGGTGTCCATGCTTATTCCGCCGCCTGCCTGAAGCCGTTTTTCGCCAGCGCCGAGCATTCCGCCATCACGGCGGAAGCCCGCGCGATCGGGTTGGTCAGGTAGAAATCCTTGACCGGCGAGGTGAAGGTACCCTTGCTCAGCCGCCCGCCAAGCTTCGCCACCCCGGCGATATCATCGGCGTTGCCGGCCGCGACTTGATCGATGCGGGCCAGATGCGGGTATTCAGAATAGAGTTTTGCGCGAAGCTGCGGCAGCGAATCGAACGGCAGCTTCTTGCCCAGCACATCCGACAGCGCCCGCAGGATCGCCCAGTCCTCGCGCGCATCGCCTGGCGCGAAGCCGGCACGGTTGGTCTGCTGCACGCGGCCCTCGGTGTTGACGTAGGTGCCCGACTTTTCGGTATAGGCGGCGCCCGGCAGGATGACGTCGGCGCGGTGCGCGCCCTGGTCGCCATGCGTGCCGATATAGACGACGAAGGCGCCGCCGGTCTTGGCCATGTCGATCTCGTCGGCGCCGAGCAGGAACAGCACGTCCGTGTCGCCCAGCATGCCGGCGACGTTCTTGCCGCCCTCGCCCGGCACGAAGCCGACATCGAGACCGCCGACCCGGCCCGCGGCAGTGTGCAGCACCGCAAAGCCGTTCCAGTCGGCTCTCGAGGCATTGACGGCGATGGCAAGCTTGGCCGCCTGGCCGAGCACGGCCGCGCCATCCGAGCGCGCCAGCGCGCCTTGGCCGACTATGATCAGCGGGTGCGTCGCTTTCTTCAGCACCTGGAAGAACTTGCCATTGCCGTCGGCCAGATCCTTCAGCGATTCCGGTCCGGCGCCGAGCTGCTCGTAGTCGTAGCGCGTGTCGCCGACATCGCCGATGACGCCGACCGGTAGGTTGCCAACCCGCCAGCGCTTGCGGATGCGGGCGTTGAGCAAGGACGCCTCGAAGCGCGGATTGGCGCCGATGATCAGCACCGCGTCGGCCTGCTCGATGCCCTCGATGGTCGGGTTGAAGATATAGCTTGCCCGGCCGAGCGACGGATCGAGCGCCGCGCCATCCTGGCGGCAGTCGGTGTTCTTCGAGCCGAGCGAGGCCATCAGCAGCTTCAGCGCATAGATCTCCTCGACGGCGGCGAGATCGCCAGCAATGGCGCCGATCTTGTCGGGTGCAGCGTTCGACACCGCTTCCTTGATTGCGGAAAAAGCCTCGGCCCAGCTCGCCGGGGCCAGCTTGCCGTCCTTGCGTGCGTATGGCCGGTCGAGGCGCTGCGTGCGCAAGCCGTCCCAGATGAAACGGGTCTTGTCGGAAATCCACTCCTCGTTCACCGCCTCGTTGGTGCGCGGCAGGATGCGCATCACCTCGCGGCCTCTGGAATCGACGCGGATCGCCGAGCCGACGGCATCCATTACATCGATGGATTCGGTCTTGGTCAGCTCCCATGGCCGCGCCTGGAAGGCGTAGGGTTTGGAGGTCAGCGCACCGACCGGGCAAAGGTCGATGACGTTGCCCTGCAGTTCCGAGGTCATCGCGCTTTCGAGATAGGTGGTGATCTCGGCGTCCTCGCCGCGGCCGATCAGGCCGAGCTCGGAAATGCCGGCTATCTCCGTGGTGAAGCGGACGCAGCGCGTGCAATGGATGCAGCGGTTCATGATCGTCTTGACCAGCGGCCCGATATATTTGTCTTCGACCGCCCGCTTGTTCTCGTGATAGCGCGAGGAATCGACGCCGAACGCCATCGCCTGGTCTTGCAGGTCGCACTCGCCGCCCTGGTCGCAGATCGGGCAATCCAGCGGATGGTTGATCAGCAGGAATTCCATCACGCCTTCCCTGGCCTTCTTGACCATCGGCGTGTTGGTGAAGATTTCCGGCGTTTCGCCATTCGGGCCGGGGCGCAGGTCGCGCACGCCCATGGCACAGGATGCCTGCGGCTTGGGCGGCCCGCCCTTCACCTCGATCAGGCACATGCGGCAATTGCCGGCGATCGACAGCCGCTCATGGAAGCAGAAGCGCGGCACTTCCGCGCCGGCGTCCTCGGCCGCCTGCAGCAGCGTGTAGTGGTCGGGTACAGTAATCTCTTTCCCGTCGACCTTGAGCTTTGCCATGTCGTCTCAAACCCCTGCGGACGTTCCGCAATCTTTCTTTCCGGGCGCAGCCGAAACCGCGCGCGGTATTGAATTCAATGTTTGGCCTCGGCCAGCGCCGCCGCCTGGCCAAGCCAGTCGTCGCGATCGATGCGGCCGTTGAACGACAGATAATCGTCGACCCAGGCGATCTCTTCCGGCGTCCATGCCGCGATCTGGCCATATGTCCAGATGCCCAAGCCGTTCAGCACCTTCTCCAGCTTCGGCCCGATGCCCGATATCGCCTTGAGATCGGCCGGATTTGCCGGACGATCCATGGCCTTGGGCTGCTTGAAATCCTCCGGCATCAACCCGGTTGGCGCGGCACCCGCAACGGTGCTCGCATCCGCCACGTTCGGCGCATCGCCTGTGGCAGTTGCCGCTATATCGGTTACGTCCCTGGCGAAGGACTGCGCCTCGGCGATCAAGGTTTTCGTCGCCGCGCGCGCCTTGGTCGAAGAGTTCGTCCCTGTCTCTGAAAAGCGTTCGACCCTGGCCTCGAAATCGTCGACGATCGGTTGGAAGAGGCGCTGCGAGGCCTCGGCGGCACCCGAGAGCGCGCCCATCCACACCCCAAAGGCATGATTGGCAAGGCCGAAGCCGAGCGCCGACATCGCTGCCGCACCCGCGACAGGGTGCGCCAGGAGATTGACGGCGCTCGCCATCTCCTTCGGCATCATCCTGGTCAGGTCCTGGTTCATCTTCTCGAACGGGTCCAAATCTGGCATCAAATGATCGGGTCTCGAATGCAGCGACATTGGTGATCTCCTAGTCGTTTCTTCCGTTTGCCCCGAGCCTGTTTCCTCAAATCGGGCATTCGCCCGTATTTCAAATCGGGCGCTTGCCCGTATTTCGAACTTCTCTATTCCGCAGCCACCATCACCGGCTCTGCCCGGTGCGCATTGCGCGAAAACTCGTTGATACGCCGCTCCACCTCGCCGCGGAAATGCCGCATCAGGCCCTGGATCGGCCACGCCGCCGCATCGCCCAGCGCGCAGATCGTATGGCCCTCGACCTGCTTGGTCACGTCGAGCAGCATGTCGATCTCACGCTTCTGCGCCTCGCCGCGCACCAGCCGCTCCATCACCCGCCACATCCAGCCGGTGCCTTCGCGGCACGGCGTGCACTGGCCGCAGCTCTCGTGCTTGTAGAAGTAGGAAAGCCGCGCGATCGCCTTCACGATATCGGTCGATTTGTCCATGACGATGACAGCCGCCGTGCCAAGGCCCGATTTCAGGTCGCGCAGCGCATCGAAATCCATCGGCGCGTCGATGATCTGCTCCGCCGGCACCAGCGGCACCGAAGCGCCGCCCGGAATGACCGCCAGCAGATTGTCCCAGCCGCCGCGAATGCCGCCGCAATGCGTCTCGATCAGCTCGCGGAACGGGATCGACATCGCCTCTTCGACGGTGCACGGATTGTTGACGTGGCCGGAGATGCAGAACAGCTTTGTGCCGACATTGTTGGGCCGCCCGAAGGACGAGAACCAGGCCGCACCGCGGCGCAGGATGGTCGGCGCCACCGCGATGGACTCGACATTGTTGACCGTCGTCGGGCAGCCATAGAGGCCGACATTGGCCGGGAATGGCGGCTTCAGCCGCGGCTGGCCCTTCTTGCCTTCGAGGCTTTCGAGCAGCGCCGTTTCCTCGCCGCAGATATAGGCGCCGGCGCCATGGTGCATGTAGATGTCGAAGTCGTAGCCGGACGTGTTGTTCTTGCCGATCAGCTTGGCCTCATAGGCCTCGTCGATAGCGCGCTGCAGCGCCTCGCGCTCGCGGATGAACTCGCCGCGCACATAGATGTAGGCGGCGATCGCGCCCATGGCGAAGCCGGCAATCAGGCAGCCCTCGACCAGCGTGTGCGGGTCATGGCGCAATATATCGCGGTCCTTGCAGGTGCCGGGCTCGGATTCGTCGGCGTTGACGACAAGATAGCTCGGCCGGCCGTCGCTCTGCTTGGGCATGAACGACCATTTCAGCCCGGTCGGGAAGCCGGCGCCGCCGCGACCGCGCAAGCCTGATGCCTTCATCTCGTTGACGATCCAGTCGCGCCCCTTGGCGATGATGCCTGGCGTGTTGTCCCAGGCGCCGCGCGCCATTGCGCCGGCCAGCGACTTGTCGAAGCGGCCGTAGATGTTGTTGAAGATGCGGTCTCTGTCCTGAAGCATTGTTCGTTCCTCAGACCGGCTTCTTGCCGAAGACGCGGATATATTCGGCGACCCCGCCCTTGGCGAGCGCCTTGGCCTGCTTGACCCAGTCTTCGCGCTGAATGCGGCCGTGGAAGCTGAGATAGCCGTCGACCCATTCGCGCTCGGCCTTCTTCCAGGATGCGACTTGCGCATAAGTGAAGATGCCAAGCGAATGCAGGATGCCCTCGATCTTCGGGCCGACCCCCGAGATCAGCTTGAGGTCGTCGACCAGTGCCGGCTTTGCGATGCCGGCCGGACGGTTCTTGTCCTCGAGCGAAGGCTTGGCACGCTTGGCGGCTGCGCCGAGCTGTGCGCCCTTAGCTTCGGGCGCCTTGAAAGCGGCCGCTGGCTCAGCCTTGATTATGGGACCGCTACGCTGTTTCGAAACCTTTTCGACCTCCGGCGCGGCCTTGTTGGCGTTGGCCGCCGAATGCCGCGGTGCGGCGACGCTCGCCGCCTTTTCCGTCTCTGGTGCGACCTTTGTCGGCGAAGGCGATCTCAGCGCCGGGCTGGTTTCAGGCGCATCGGTCTTCGGCTTGCTGGCTTTCGATGGCGCAACGGGGGCAGCCAGTGCCTGCGCGACCGGAGCCGGCACCGCGGCGGCAGTCGACGCTGCACCTTGCGCGGCCTTGGCCGCCGCCTTGGCTTCCCTGTCGCGTGTCGTCTTCAGGATTGCCTTTTCGTTCTTCAGCGTCGTCAGACCGCTGATCGGCTCTGAGGTGATGCGGCCGTTCTGCGGCCCCGGCGTCACCGAGGCGCCCTTGCCGGCATCGTAGAGATCGATGATCTCGGCAAGCCGCTCCGGCGTCAGGTCCTCGAACGTGTCCTTGAAAATCATCACCATCGGCGCGTTGACGCAGGCGCCGAGGCATTCGACCTCTTCCCACGACAGCGTGCCCTTGTCGTTGGTGTGGAACTGATCGTGATGGATCTTCGAGCGGCACACATCCATCAGCGCTTCCGAGCCGCGCAGCATGCAGGGCGTGGTGCCGCAGACCTGGATATGCGCGCGGGTGCCGACCGGATTGAGCTGATACTGCGTGTAGAAAGTCGCGACTTCGAGCCCACGGATATAGGGCATATCGAGCATATCGGAGATCGTCTCGATCGCCGCCTTGGTCACCCAGCCTTCCTGCTCCTGCGCCAGCATCAGCAAGGGGATGATCGCCGACTGCTCGCGGCCCTTCGGATACTTCTTGATCCATTGCTTCGCCGCTGCCGCATTCGCCCGGTTGAAGGCAAAGGAGGCTGGCTGGAGGCTGGCTTCTGCGAGACGGCGGACTGACATTTATCGATCGACCTCACCAAACACGATGTCGAGGGAGCCGAGGACGGCGGTGACGTCGGCCAGCATGTGGCCACGGCACAAAAAGTCCATGGCTTGCAGATGCGCGAAGCCGGGCGCGCGCAGCTTGCAGCGATAGGGCTTGTTGGTGCCGTCCGAGACGAGATAGACGCCGAACTCGCCCTTCGGCGCTTCGACCGCCGCATAGACCTCGCCCGCCGGCACCCGGTAGCCTTCGGTGTAGAGCTTGAAGTGATGGATCAGCGCTTCCATCGAGCGCTTCATCGCCGCACGCTTCGGCGGCACCACCTTGCCGTCGAGGTTCGACACCGGCCCTGTGCCTTCCTTGCCGAGCAGCAAGTCGACGCACTGGCGCATGATTTTCGCCGACTGGCGCATCTCTTCCATGCGCACGAGGTAACGATCGTAGCAGTCGCCGTTCTTGCCGATCGGAATGTCAAAATCCATCTCGGCATAGCATTCATAGGGCTGCGACTTGCGCAGATCCCAGGCGACGCCGGATCCGCGCACCATGACGCCGGAAAAGCCCCAGGCCCAGGCATCGGCCAGCGAAACGGTGCCGATGTCGACATTGCGCTGCTTGAAGATGCGGTTGCCGGTCAGCAGTGCGTCGAGATCGTCGAGCGATTTCAGGAACGGATCGATCCACTTGCCGATATCTTCGACCAGCTTCTGCGGCAGGTCCTGGTGGACGCCGCCGGGCCGGAAATAGGCCGCATGCATGCGCGAGCCGCTGGCCCGCTCATAGAACACCATCAGCTTTTCGCGCTCGACGAAGCCCCACAGGGGCGGCGTCAGCGCACCGACATCCATCGCCTGCGTCGTCACATTGAGAATGTGCGACATGATGCGGCCGATCTCGCAATAGAGCACGCGGATCAGCTGGCCGCGCTTCGGCACCTCGATGCCAAGCAGACGCTCGGCGGCAAGCGCGAAGGCATGCTCCTGGTTCATCGGCGCGCAATAGTCGAGCCGGTCGAGATAAGGCACGGCCTGCAGGTAGGTTTTGGCTTCGATCAGCTTTTCAGTGCCGCGATGCAACAACCCGATATGCGGATCGACGCGATCGACGACTTCGCCATCGAGCTCCAGCACGAGGCGCAAAACGCCATGCGCCGCAGGATGTTGCGGGCCGAAATTGATGTTGAAGTTGCGAACGGAGGTTTCAGCCATTTACTGCTTTGCCTTCTCATCTCCCGGAAGCACGTAATCCGTACCTTCCCATGGAGACAGAAAATCGAAATTACGGAATTCCTGCTTGAGCTCGACTGGCTCGTAGATGACCCGCTTGGCTTCGTCGTCATAACGCACCTCGACGAAGCCGGTCAGCGGGAAATCCTTGCGCAGCGGATGACCCTCGAAGCCGTAATCGGTCAGAATCCGCCTGAGATCGGGATGGCCCGAAAACAGCACGCCATAGAGATCGTAGGTTTCGCGCTCGAACCAGTCGGCGCCGGGATAAACGCCGGTGATCGACGGCACCACGGTTTCCTCGTCGGCCTGGACCTTGATGCGGATGCGAATATTCTGCTTCGGCGACAGCAAGTGGTAGACGACGTCGAAGCGCTTGGCCCGCGACGGATAATCGGCGCCGCACACGTCGATGATCGAGATGAACTGGCAGTTTTTATCGTCGCGCAGGAAGGTCACCACCTCGATCAGATCATGCGGCTCGACAGAGATGGTGAGTTCGCCATAGGCAAACACCGCATTGCCGATCCGGCCGCTCAGCTTCTCGCCGAGATAGGTCGAGAGTTCGTTCAACGACAGGCTCATCATCCCGCTCACCGCTCGATCGTGCCGGTGCGACGGATCTTCTTTTGCAGCAGAAGGATGCCGTAGAGCAGCGCTTCCGCGCTCGGCGGACAGCCGGGCACGTAGATGTCGACCGGCACGACGCGGTCGCAGCCGCGCACAACCGAATAGGAATAGTGGTAATAGCCGCCGCCATTGGCGCAGGAGCCCATCGAGATGACGTAGCGCGGCTCCGGCATCTGGTCGTAGACCTTGCGCAGCGCCGGCGCCATCTTGTTGGTCAGCGTGCCGGCGACGATCATGATGTCGGACTGGCGCGGAGACGCGCGAGGAGCAACACCGAACCTCTCCGAGTCATAGCGCGGCATCGAGGTGTGGATCATCTCGACCGCGCAGCAGGCAAGACCGAAAGTCATGAACATCAGCGAGCCGCTGCGCGCCCAAGTGATCAGCGCCTCGGTCGAGGTGACGAGAAAACCCTTGTCGGCCAGCTCGTTGTTGATCTCGAGGAAGAAAGGATCACTCGCCCCCACCGGCTTTCCGGTGCTGGGGTCGAGAATGCCTTTTGGCTTCGGCGCGACGAGCGTGCCGGAATTGTCGCTCAATCCCATTCCAGCGCTCCTTTCTTCCATTCATAGGCAAAGCCGATGGTCAGCACCGCCAGAAACACCATCATCGACCAGAAACCGAGCATGCCGATCTGGCTGAAAGACACGGCCCACGGAAACAGGAAGGCCACTTCCAGATCGAAGATGATGAACAGGATCGACACCAGATAGAAGCGGATGTCGAACTTCATGCGGGCGTCGTCGAACGAGTTGAAACCGCATTCGTAGGCGGAAAGCTTTTCCGGATCGGGGTTGCGGTAGGCCACCAGGAAGGGTGCGGCAAGCAGCGCCACGCCGACGACCAGCGCCACGCCGATGAACAGGACGATGGGCAGGTACGAACTCAACAACGCGTTCATGCTGCGGCTTTCCGTTGGCGGCCAATCCACTCTGATTACAGCACCGGACCCACTTGCGGAAGCGTGACAGTTTAACCACTGAACCGTTTTAGGGGGCTCTATGCTGCAACGCGGCGAGGGTTAGCGCAGGCCTTTCGGCGAAGCAAGTCAAACCTTGTTCAAAACACGGTGCTGGACGGCATATCCGGATAAACTGGTCCGATCTGCTCCTGTTTGATTTCCTTCACTTTTTACTCCACTTTTCTCTCCTGACATAGATGCCGCCAAAACCCTGCTAGCATGGCGCGGAATCATCGCCCCAACCTTTGGTCGAACGCCAACAGAGTGCCGTCTGCATGAAGGAAAAAATCTCGATCGCCATGGCCCGGCGCATCGCGCTTGCCGCACAGGGCTTTACCGATGTCAGGCCGAACGGCACGCCCAATCGCCGCCATCTGGCCCGCGTCCTTGCCCGCACCGGCCTGCTGCAGATCGATTCCGTCAGCGCAGTGGTGCGTGCCCACTATATGCCGCTCTATTCGCGGCTTGGCCCCTACCCGCTTGCGCTGCTCGACAACGCCGCCGTGACGCGCAAGCGCACGGTCTTCGAATACTGGGCGCATGAAGCCTCTTTTCTACCGGTCGAAACCTATCCGCTGATGCGCTGGCGCATGGAACGGGCCGAGCGCGGCGAGGAAATGTATAATGGGCTGGCCAAGTGGGGGCGCGAACGCACCACTTACATTGAAGACATTTATCGCGAGGTTGTATCGCGCGGCCCGCTCGCCGCGTCGGCTCTCGAAGGCCAAAAGGGAAACGGCGGTTGGTGGGGCTGGAGCGACGCCAAGCACGCTTTTGAATGGCTGTTCTGGGCCGGCCGCATCACCACGGCATCACGTCGTGGCTTCGAGCGGCTTTATGATCTGCCGGAACGGGTGCTGCCGCCGGCAATACTCAGCTTGCCGGTGCCCTCCCCTGAGGATGCGCATCGCGAATTGCTGCGCATTTCCGCCCGCGCCCACGGCGTCGCGACAGCGGGAGACCTGCGCGACTATTTTCGTCTCTCTCCCGCCGACATCAAGGGCCGCATCGAGGAACTGGTCGAGGCAGGTGATCTTTTGCCGGTTCGCGTCGAAGGTTGGGACAAGCCTGCCTATCTGCACAAGGACGCCCGTTTTCCGCGCCGGATCGAGGCGCGCGCCCTGCTCGCGCCGTTCGATCCTGTCGTCTTCGAGCGCTCCCGAACGGAAAGACTGTTCGACTTCCGCTATCGCATCGAGATCTATACCCCTGCCGAAAAGCGCCAGTACGGTTACTATGTGCTGCCGTTCCTGCTCGGCGAAAGGATCGTGGCGCGCATCGACCTCAAGGCCGACCGTCCCGCCGGCGTGCTGCGCGTCCATGCCGCCTATGCCGAGCCCGGCGCCCCGCCGCAAACCGCTGCTAAGCTTTTCGAGGAATTGAAGCTGATGCAGGGCTGGCTCGGCCTGGAACGCATCGAGGTGACGCCGGCCGGCGATCTGGGGCCCGTGCTCGCCAACATTGCCGCCTCGTAGACGTGCGTTGACACGACTGCCTCCACAAGCCTAAATCCGGTCCAGACGGTCTCCTCTCGGCAAAGGGAGGAGCCAAGAGGGAATGCGGTGCGAAATTCCGATTTCAAATCCGCGGCTGTCCCCGCAACTGTAAGCGACGAGCCAAGGCCGAAAACCACTGGGACGGTCCCGGGAAGGCGGCACCAAGGCGATGACCCGCGAGCCAGGAGACCTGCCGTCTAGGACATAAGAATCCGATCGCCTGGCGGGTTTTCCGGGCAAGGAGCCTGATTTGGAACGCGACAGCAGTTTTTCGGCTGAGACAGCGGGCGTATTGTCCGGCGATTGTGATGCCTTGGCCGGCGTTACCGTGATCATCTGCGCCTCCTGCCGCAATGAGACCGGCTCCGATGGCCATCCCCGCGCCGGCGAACTGCTTGCTGAAGACACGCGCCGCGCCGCTTCAGGCGAAAATATCCGCATCCGCACCGTCGAATGCCTCGGCAACTGCAAGCGCCGGCTGAGCGCCGCGATCCTGCGCGACGGCTGCTGGAGCTATGTCTTCGGCGACCTGACCGCGACAAGCGGCGCCGATCTCGTCGCTGGCGCAAAGCTCTTCGCCACCTCGACCGACGGCCTCATTCCATGGCGCGGCCGCCCCGATTGCCTGAAGCGCGGCCTCGTCGCCCGCGTCCCTCCCCTCGACCTTTTGAAGGACCAGATATGACCGCTTCCGTCTCCCGCGTGCCCTGCACCGTCGTCACCGGCTTCCTCGGCGCCGGCAAGACGACGCTGATCCGCCATCTGCTCGAAAACGCCGGGGGCAAGCGGCTGGCCATCATAGTCAACGAGTTCGGCGACATCGGCATCGACGGCGAGATCCTCAAAGGCTGCGGCATCGACACCTGCCCCGAGGAAAACATCGTCGAGCTGGCCAATGGCTGCATCTGCTGCACCGTCGCCGATGATTTCGTCCCGGCGCTCGATCAGATCCTGTCGCTGACGCCGAGGGTCGACCATATCCTGATCGAAACCTCCGGCCTCGCTCTGCCCAAGCCGCTGGTCCAGGCCTTCCAGTGGCCGACGGTCAAGAGCCGGGTGACGGTCGACGGCGTCATCGCCGTCGTCGACGGACCGGCGCTGGCTGATGGCCGCGTTGCCAACGACATGTACGCCCTGCAGGCGCAGCGCGCGCAGGACGAGACGCTCGACCACGACGATCCGGTCGAGGAGGTGTTCGAGGACCAGCTGGCTTGCGCCGACCTGATCATATTGTCGAAGAGCGACC
Organism: Mesorhizobium sp. M6A.T.Cr.TU.014.01.1.1; assembly: GCF_004022765.1. NCBI lineage: Bacteria > Pseudomonadati > Pseudomonadota > Alphaproteobacteria > Hyphomicrobiales > Phyllobacteriaceae > Mesorhizobium > Mesorhizobium sp. M6A.T.Cr.TU.014.01.1.1. The sequence continues at coordinate 70,159 of NZ_RZPG01000022.1, read as the reverse complement.
TGATGGACGCCGCCGGCTCGGCCCGCGCCAATGCCATCATCGGCGAGCACACCGCGCGCGCCGTCAAGATCGTGCCGACCTCGCAGGGCAAGGTCGATCCGTCTGTGCTGCTCGGCCTCGGCCTTGCCGTCGAGGACGACATCGAGAACCGCAAGACCCACCACGACGACGAGCTTGACCACGAGCACGACGATTTCGACTCGTTCGTCATCGACATTCCGTCGATCGCCAATCCCGATGAGCTGGCTTTGCGCGTCGCCACCGCGGCGGAGGAAGAAAACGTGCTGCGCGTGAAAGGGTTTGTCGAGGTTGGCGGCAAGCCGATGCGGCTGTTGCTGCAGGCCGTCGGTCCGCGCGTCAATCACTATTACGACCGCGCCTGGACCGCCGACGACGACCGCCGCTCGCGCCTCGTCGTCATCGGCCTGAAAGGGCTGAACCGCCCGGCAATCGAGCGTATCCTCGCCGGCTGACCTCAGGCACGAGCCGCGATGCACATCCTCACCACAACATCCGCCTCGCTCGACGATCTCGCCGAGCCTGTCGATCTCAGGCAGACGCCTGCGGATATCGTGGCGCTGTCCTTCACCGACAGCGATCTGGCCGGCTTGGCGGCGGCGTGGAAGGCGGACGCGGATCGCCTGCCGTCGATGCGGCTGGCGGCTCTACGCGATCTGCGCCATCCGATGTCCGTCGATCTCTGGGTCGACAGCGTCGCCCGCCACGCGAAGGTTATTTTGGTTCGCATCCTCGGTGGCTACGACTGGTGGCGCTATGGCTGCGACCAGCTCGCCTCGACCGCCCGCGCGCGTGGCATAAAACTGGCGCTGCTGCCCGGCGAATGCCGCGACGAGGATCTGCGGCTAATCGAATGCTCGACGCTGCCGCGCGACGAATTGGACGGGCTGCTCGGCTATTTTCGCGAAGGCGGCCCAGAGAATATGATGGCGCTGGTGCATCGGCTGGCAAGTCTCGCCGGATCAGGTGTGGCGGTCGCTGAACCTGTCAGCGTGCCGAAGGCGGGCTACTATCAACCCGGACTGGGGGTCGTCGAGCGCGATGTCCCCCTCCCCCTCGAGGGGAGGGTCCGGCCGAAGGCCGGGGGTGGGGTCGCCTCTGACGTGCGCCGACGCAAAGATACGTCGAGCACTGCCGCAACGACCCCACCCGGACCTGCGGTCCGACCTCCCCTCGAGGGGGAGGTAGCCGGCGCTTACTGCTGCGGCGCCGAGTCGATGATCGACTGCATTGTCTCCTGCGCATTGGCTATGGCGCCATCGACGTCTTCGCCGAAGAAGACCTCGTTGACCATCTGGTTCCACGGACCGTTGGCGGAGTTGATCAGGTCGTTGAACACCACCGAATAGGGCGTGCGGCCCTTGGCCATGGCCTCTGCGGCGACCTTGTAGCGCGGGTCGAGGTCTTTCAACGCCTCATTGGCGATGTCGCCGCGCACGGGAAGGCTGCCGTATTTCGCCAGTATGGTCTGGCCCTCGAGCGAATAGGCGAAATCGAGGAACTCCTTCACCACCGCGACCTTCGTGGTGCCCTTGGTGACGACGAAATTGTCACCGCCGGCAAAGGACGACCAGCCGCCATCCTTGCCCGGCAGGAAGGTGACGCCATAGTCGATGTCTGGATATTGGGTGTTCAGCGCGCCGATGGCGAAGGCGCCGGATGGCGAGATGCCGATATTGCCGCCGGCGAAGGCGGCAAAGAAGTTGGAGCCGGTGTCGGTCTGCGCGCCTGCCGGCACCAGATCCTTCTTGACCATCGAGCGGTAGAGGTCGATCGCGCCGCGCAGCTGCGGGCTGTCGAGCGTCGCCTTCGAGCCGTCCTCGGTGAGGATGTCGCCGCCCGACGCCCAGATCAGCGGCGTGAAGGTGAAGATGTTGCAGCCGCCGCAATTGCCGGAGAAATAGAAGCCCTTGATGTCGCCGCCAAGCGCGTTGACCTTTTCGGCGGCGGCTTCGATCTCGGCCCAGTTGGTCGGGCCTTTTTCGGGGTCGAGCCCTGCCTGCTTGAACAGCTTCTTGTTCCAGATCAGCACCGAACTATCGGCGGAGAACGGCAGCCCGTAGATGCGGTCCTTGTAGGTGCCGGTTTTGACATGCGCCGGCGACAGGCTGTTGAAATAAGGCAGCGATTTCGCCCAGTCGGTGATGTCCTCCAACTGGCCGGCGGCAGCGAAGGACGGCGTGTAGATCAGGTCGAGCGAGAGCGCGTCGGGTGCTGTGCCGCCGGCGGCGGCGGCGCCGTATTTCGGTATGATCTCGGCATTGGGGATGATGTCCAGCTTGACCTGGTTTTCATGCCCCTTGTTGAAGGCATCGACAATGCGCGGCATGAAGTTCGAGCCGTCGGCGCGAACCCAGATGTTGGCGGTCTCGGCGGCGGCCGCCGGTAAGGCAAAGATGCTCGCGGCAAGCGCGAACCCGGTAATGATGGTCCTCATGTTCTCCTCCTCATGGTTTTGCTTCGGCCGCGCTCCCCGCGCAGCGCTTTTGGTTCAGCCGTCCGGCGGACGGCCGCATGACTGACGCACCACCAGCCGGCACGGCAGTTTTCGGATACCCGGCTCGGCGGGGTCGCCGCCGACGAGCGAAAGAAGTGTGAGACCGGCTTCGCGCCCGAGTGCCGCCAGGTTCATGTCGACGGAGGTCAGCGGCGGGCGGGTCGCCTCGGCCACGATCTGCCAATTGTCGAAACCGATGACGCCGACATCGTCGGGCACATCAAGCCCGCGCTCGCGCAGCGCGTCGATGACGCCGCGCGCGATCTGGTCGTTGCCGCAAAAGACGGCATCGGGCTTCTCGCCCCCACTCTTCGACGGCTTACCGTCGAAGAGCTTCTTCACCGCCTCGTGACCCCAGGCCTCCGACCACGATCCGAGCAATGGTTCCATGACCGGCAAGCCTTTCTCGGTCAGCACGTCACGATAGGCCTGCGCCCGCGCGTGCACCACCGCAAAACTCGCCGGCCCGGTGACATGGGCGATGCGGCGGCGTCCGAGCCGCCAAAGGTGCTCGACCGCAAGGCGCGCGCCGCCGGCATCGTCAGACACGAACGCGACGGCGCCGGGATCGGGCTGGGTGAAGGCGTAAATCACGGGAACGCCGAGATTGGACAGGTCAACCGGCAGATGGCGATCGATGCGCTTGCCGGTGGCGATGATGCCGTCGACGCGCTTGTCGAGCATGGCATCGACATGGAGCTGGCCGAGGCGCTGGTCGTCCTCGACATTGCACAGGAACACCGAGACGCCCTTGTCGACCAGCGCATCCGAGATGCCCGACATGACAGGCAGCGAAAAGCGGCCATAGGTGTCGTTGGTCAACAAGCCGACGGTGAAGCTGCGCCGGCGCAACAGGCTCTGCGCCAGGCTGTTCGGGCGAAAGCCTAGCCGCTGCGCCGTCTCGCGAATCCGCTCGCGCGTCTCGGCGGTCATCCGCCCCTGCCCGTTCAGCGCCTTTGAGGCCGTGGCGACGCTGACGCCGGCGAGCGCTGCCACTTCGCGGAGGGTGACTGGCTTGGTGAAGACTGGTTGGGTGTCGGATGCCATGGTGCGCGGCATATTTCCTTAGTTGGGAAAAGGTTTTCTCTTGTTGGCCTGCGAGGCGCTGATTGGTGAGGTCAGCGGTGCGGGCGGTTTGGGAAAAGGTTTTCTCAGAGGGAGATTAGGGGAAGGATGTGGGGATGGCAAGAGGGATAGATTTGGTTTTGGGCGTGTCTAAGATTTCTGCCAGGTGCCGTGATCTACGACCGCTTTGCGCCATTTGCAGACGTCAGCGAGTGCAGCCACTATGGTCCGTGTTCATATCGGACGTTTCCGGTCTGACGCCGCGCGGATCCCTCCCGCCATTGATGCGATCGAGTTCGCAGCCACCTGGCGGAAGGCGGAAGGTTCTGATCCGCCCTTTCTTGCTGCTGCGGTAGGAAGACTTCTTGATTCAGCCACAAGCCCAAATTGCTGGATTTGGCAGCCCGGGAAGGATAGGCTTGGTTTTTGGTTCAAGCGATGGAACAGAGACTAGCCGCAATTCTGGCTGCTGATATGGCGGGCTACAGTCGGCTAATGGAGGCCGACGAAACCGGCACGCTCGCACGCCTTCGGACCCATCGCATAGAACTGATCGATCCCGCCATCGCGAAGAACAAGGGCCGGATCATCAAGACCACCGGAGACGGCATGCTCGTTGAGTTCCAGAGCGTGACCGATGCCGTGAAATGCGCCGTGGAAATCCAACAGCGCATGAAACGGCGCAATTCGGATGTGCCGCAAGAACGGCGTATCGAATTCAGGATCGGCATAAATCTCGGCGACATCATTTTCGACGATGAGGACATTTTCGGCGACGGCGTCAATATTGCCGCGCGCATCGAGCAACTCGCCGACGTCGGCGGTATCTGCGTGACCGCAGCGGTGGCGACCCAAATTGCCGACCGTCTCGAAATTGCCATGGAGGACCTGGGCGAGAAGACGTTAAAGAACATCAGCCGCCCGGTTCGCCTCTATCGCATTGGGTTTGACAGTGCTGTCCTGCCGGAAGTCGAGGCAAAGCGATCCATTTCGAAACCTTCGATAGTGGTGCTGCCATTCGACAACATGAGCGGCGACCCCGAGCAGGAATTTTTCGCGGACGGTCTGACCGAGGACATCATCACCGAACTGTCCCGCCACCATGAGCTGTTCGTCATCTCGCGCAATTCCAGCTTCGTCTACAAGAACCGCGCCGTGAATGTGCGCGAAGTGGCCGAGAAACTCGACGTCCAATACCTGGTGGAGGGAAGCGTCCGCAAGATCGGCAACAGGGTGCGCGTGACGGTTCAGCTCATCGACACGGCGAATGACGCTCATATCTGGGCAGACAAATATGACCGGAAGCTGGACGACATATTCGCGATTCAGGATGAGGTGACCGCAGCGATCGCAGCCACGCTGCCCGGTCGTGTCGAGGCGGCCCAGCGGGACCAGCTCGCGCGGGCGAAACCTGCAAACATGGCCGCCTATGAATGTGTGCTTGCTGCCAAGGTGCTGCATCACCGAAGCACGATTGCGGATAATGAACGCGCGCAAACCTTGATAGGCAGGGCCGTCGCGCTCGACCCCGATTATGCCCATGCCCATGCCTGGCGAGCCTGCATCCTTGGCCAGGCCTGGGTCCATAACTGGTGCGAAGACAGGGATGCCGTCTGGAACGACATCATGGCAGCGCTGGACAGGGCGCTGGCGCTGGACGACAACGATGCCGATGTCCACCGCATCCTCGCCGCAGTGAACGTGAACAACAATGAGCTGACCACAGCGCGCTACCATCAAGAGCGCGCCCTCGCCCTCAATCCCAATTACGACCTCGTGGTGGTGCAGCAAGGCGAGTTATTGACCTGGCTGGGGAGGCCGGAAGAGGGAATTGAATGGATCCGCAAGGCAATGCAGTTGAACCCGCACCACCCGGAGAGGTTCTGGAGCCATCTGGGAAAGGCGCATTTCGCCGCGCGCCAGTATGGCGAGGCGATCGAAGCCTTCATGCATCTGTCAACCATGGACTCGGTTCAGCACGCTTTCGCCGCTGCCTGCTACGGCTGGCTGGGCGACGAAATCGCGGCCGCGGCGCATCTAGGCAAGATCAGAACGCTCGATCCCCAATTCGACCTCGATTCATTTATCGCCACCCTGCACTATGCCCAGGAAGCTGACGCGCAGCACGTCCGCGAAGGACTGCTGAAAGCCGGTATTGCCCACCTGTAGCCAGCCCGTAACACGAACCAGATCCAATCGGGGCCAGGCAAAAAAGCCCCCCACCCGATGCGGACCTTGCGGCATGACCGAACGATGGGCAGCGCCGGGTCAGAGGCGGCCGTTCCCCACCAACGCGCTCCCACGCCGGCGGTGCTTCACTGTTTGAAGCAGGGGTCGCGATGCCAGCTGGCCGAGGCGCTGGTCGTCCTCGAGATTGCAGAGAAACACTGGGACGCCCTTGTCGACCAGCGCATCCGAAATGCCCGACATGACCGGCAGCGAAAAGCGGCCATAGGTGTCGTTGGTCAAAAGGCGACGGTAAAGGAGCGCCGCCGCAACAGGCGCTGCGCCGGGCTGTTCGGGCGAAAGCCGAGCCGCTGCGCCGTCTCGCGAATGCGCTCGCGCGTCTCGGCAGTCATCCGCCCCTGCCCGTTCAGCGCCTTAGACGCCATGGCAACGCTGACGCCGGCAAGGGTGGCCACCTCGCGGAGGGTGACTGGCTTGGTGAAGGCGGGGGCTGGCTGGGCGTCGGAGGACATAGTGGGCGGCGAATTCCTTAGTTGGGAAAAGGTTTTCTCTTGTTGGCCTGCGAGGTGCAGATTGGTGTGGTCAGAGGGATGCGGGCGATTGGGAAAAGGTTTTCTCAGAGGGAGAGAAGGGGGAAGGTGGAGGGGTTGGCAAGTGGAATAGATTTGGTTTTGGGTGTGCCTAAGGTTTCTTGCTAGGTGTCGTGATCTCCGCCGCTTTGCGCCAAGAGGGGCGCTTGGCGCCAGTGTGCAAACGTCTGGATTGGGCCGCAGCGGACGGGCAGCTTTCAGCATCGATGGACGCTATATCCGTCGAAACATGTCACGTCATTGAACCCTGCGCCGGTTCAATGCGCACATGAAGGGTTCTCGCCGCCCTCCCGCGACCCACTACGGTGATGCGGTGCACAACCCTAAACTGTTGCAAGGAAGCAAAAAGGCGGGCAAACCTTATTAGGGATCGGATATTGGGGGAATCGAATGGCTTTTGATATTTGGAATTTTCTTGGCGGTTTGCTTGCGGGCACGATTGGCGGCTCTCTGCTGACCTTCCATTTCACCAAGAACGTGCGCGCTGACCGCCATGGTACCGCGACCGACCAGTCCGATGCGCGTGCCGGTGGAGACATTGTGGGCCGGGACAAGCGCTAGCTTGCTGACGGCACGATATGAAATCCATGGACATTGCGACGCAAGAAAGCACTATTTCCAACCAGCAAGGTGCCCAAGCAGGCGGTAACATTGCAGGTCGTGACTACTACAACTTCGAACCTAAAAAGGGCGTGGTCGAAAAACTGCTTCTCAAACTGAAGGAGCAGTACGACTGCAACGAACAGACCCAGACGACCATGGACGAGCTGGCGCGATACTATACCCGCCGCTCCGCCGACGGGATTGACGGACTCGAAGCAAAACTCAAAGCGAGCGGGCGCTTTGATTATTATGATGAGGCAATCGAGAAGAAAGAAATGTTCGCGAAGCTGCTGGAGAGATGGTCTCTCTATTCATCGGCTCAGGAGATTTTCGTTCACATCCTCGCCAGGGCCGAGAACGAGTTTACTCAGGTGATTTATAGTCAAATTCCGAAGAGGACGCTTGAAGAAATAAATGCGCTTGTGATCGACCGCATTGTGAATCCGATTGTTGAAGAATGCGGCGGCGATCTGATGTCGGTGAACCATAACCTGGTTCAGGGAATGGTATACTGGCTGGCGGAACAGTGTTTCATCAAGTGGCATGGCCCGGTGGCGGCATGACGCAGCTCACCTACAACGAGGCCTTCGACCCCTACCATGCAGTCTTCAGATTCCTGAGACTGCACCTCGCTTGCGATATCAGCGCCAAATTGCCGTTCGACACTTTGCGCATCTTGGATTTTTATCTTCTCTTCCCATTCCGACTTCAAGCAATGAAGCTTTTGTCGGGTGACACGGGTTGGAGGAAAATAAGCAGATCCTATGAAGGCCAGGCTCCGTACGGTGCGATGCCGGACGACAGCACCATTTTTGCCCGGATGGAACCTTTCCAAAGGGCGGCGGCTGCCAGCCTCGTCCACAGTGGCCACTTGGCTTCCGATGCATGGGACTCGAACGAGGTTAAATTCACTGCCGATGCGCTTCCAGCAACGGTGAAGGTGCGCTGTTCAGAACTGAACACCCGCATGAAGGATGTCGTTGACATCCTGTGCCAGATTAAGGCGCGTTACCCCCTCGGAGGCCGTGACGGACTGAAGGATAGAACAGGGCTTTTGGAGTACCGATATGACTCGGTATGATCCCTGTCTCATCGTTAAGCGCCTCGTTGTGAAACGCGGGGCCTCGATCCTATACGACGAGGCGTTTCATACGGGCGTCAACGTGATCCGGGGAGACAACTCCTCGGGCAAATCGACGATCATGAACTTTGTTTTCTTCGGGCTAGGCGGCGATCTCGACCGCTCGGCCTGGAGTGAGCATGCGCTGTTGTGTGAGCATGTGTGGCTGGAGGCGGAGTTTAATGGCAATCCGGCCGTCCTTCGCCGTCAGATCGATGTCTCATCACAATCTGCGATGGAGATCTTCGGCGGACGCTATGAGCAAGCTGTTTCGGCTCCAATCGAGGCGTGGCACCGATACTCCTACGCTCGCTCAAAGAACCAGGAGAGTTTCTCTCAGGCAATCTATCGCCTTCTCGACATGCCGGACGTCGCCGTGGAAGGCACGTCCAGCATCACAATTCATCAGATTCTCCGCCTTCTATACGCCGATCAACTCTCGCCGACCGAGAGCCTCTTTCGGTTTGAGGGTTACGATCCTGAGAACCTGCGTGAGGCTGTGGGCAACCTGCTATGCGGTGCGTTCGACACCGAAATCTACGAACTGCAGCAGCTGAAACGAACGAAGGAACGCGAATTTACAGACGCTTCCGCTGAACTAAGAAGCATCTTCAGGGTCGTTGGTGGTGGCGACGAGAGCATGACGCTTGGCTGGATCGAGCAACGCCGCAAAGGGTTGGTCGAAGAGCGTGATGCTGTCTCAGCCCAGCTGGTAGTAGCCGAGGAAGCGTTCTATTCCAGTCAGTCGTCCGACAAGATTACCCTTCAGGCTCAGAGGGAAGTCTATAAGCAGGTACAGAGGCTGCAGGCGGACATCCGCCAGAAGCAGGTCGACGTAGATTCCGTGGAATTCGAGCTCTCGGATTCAGCTGCCTTTATAAAAACGCTAAACGCACGTCTTGAGGCTTTGCGCGACGCTGACCTTGCCGCCGAGGTCGTTGGCACCGTTCGCTTTGGAACATGCCCGGCGTGCTACGCTGAGGTCGTTGATCACGACAATAAGGTTGAAGCGTGCCATCTTTGCAAGACGCCGCTCGACACTGAACGTGCGCGAGAGCGGGTAGTCGGGATAATCAACGAGCTTTCGATACAAGTAAAACAGTCCGAGCGCCTGCAGGACATCAGAGCCGAGCGTCTCAAAACCCATCAGGTCCAACTGAACGCAATGCAAGTAGCTTGGCGGCTTAAGGCAAAGGAACTGGCTGATCTCAGTTCGGTGCCAACATCAAAAGCCCGCGAGGATATTCGCGAGATGCAGCGAAGGCTCGGTTACATCGACAAATCGATCGAGGACATCGAAGCGCAAGTGAAACTCGCCAACAAGATCGGCGATCTATCAGCCAGAAAGTCGCAGCTGGATCAGGACATTCAGGCGCTAGGCAATCGCATCAGTGGCTTGCAACTCAGCCAGACCGATCGCCTTCGGACCGCAAAAGCCAGCATTGAAAAGAACATCATCGAGATACTGCGTGGCGATCTGAAGCGCCAGGATTCCTTCGAGAGCCCGGAGCATGTGCAATTCTCATTCGCGAAAAACACGATCACTGTAGACGAGCATACCTATTTCTCTGCCAGCTCTCGCGTTGTGCTCAAGGCCGCGTTTCTGGTCGGCTTCCTCAAGGCTGCCCTTTATGATCGGAAGTTCCGTCATCCTCGATTCCTCATGATCGATATCACTGAGGACAAGGGGATTGAGCAGGCACGAAGCCATAACTTCCAAAAGCAGGTGATCGAGATTTCTGACCAGGCGCCAGTCGAGCACCAGATCATCCTTGCCACAGCAATGCCCTGGCCTGGCATAAGGCCCGAGCTGTTTGTTGGGAGACATTCAACGCGAGAGCAAGGCACGCTGGGTTTTCTTCCGCGCAATGTCGGTGGCGCTGAGCAAGTTTAGGAGACGTCGATGGCGAACGCACAACCCATTGAGATCGCAGGGCACCAATTTGAACGGAAGACAGATGCGCTGGCATTCATGAAGGTCATGCTCAATCGCTATCAACCGGGGGAAACTGTCAGCGCGGCTGACGGAGCATTTCTCGCAGCAGCGCTGAAACGTCACCCTGAGGCCAGCACCAAGATCGGACCGGGCATACGCAGCTTTGATGTGCGGTCGGCCGACTATGGAACTCAGTGTTTTTGGATATTGCGGATAGACGGTTCCGACGCGCGCTTCTCTTACAAGAGCTGCGTGTAGCGGCAATGACGGTGCGTGAGCGCTTGAGCGGCCAGTCAGGAGATCAGCCTTGAGCCAAACAGCTGCCGCTGCCAGCGCTCGGTCCGAGTTTATCGCTCCCGGCAGGACGAAAAATGATTGGACTAAATTTGCCAAGCTTCTCGTGCCTGGCGGCGATGCCAATGTTTGGGCGGAAGCCTTCGACACCTATCTTCTCGCCAGACTGCAGAGCCGTTATCTCAGGCCTATAGGGATGCTACGGGATAAAGGCAGATGGGAAGGTGAAGGCTTCACCATCGTTTCGATTCAGTGTGCGCTGATCGAGTTTCTTGCGGCGACGCGTGCTGGGAAGAAATATAGGCACAAGAACGCCCAGTCTCCGCACGAGTATCAAAACAGCCGCAAACTTTTTGTCGATTTCCTGTTCCAGACCGCACCTTTCGACAAGGTATTTTCCGAAGGGGACGCGGGAGATTTTTACAGCAATGTTCGCTGTGCGCTCCTGCACGAGGCTAGAACGAAGGACGGCTGGATTATTTGGGTTACCGGCGCAGTTCCCGTCGATTGTAACAAGAAAATCGTCTATCGTGATAGCTTCCAGGCCACTATCGAAGGCTACATCAACGATTACGGCTTGGCGTTGACGGCCGACGCATCGCTCCAGGATGCCTTCATCAGGAAGTTTAACGATCTAGCCGCTTAAATGGCACGTTCACTGCTGCGGATCTGAGATCGTCCCTGAGACTATGGCGCGGACGATACCGGTCAAGTGGTGAATATCAGTCCCTACGATTTTACATCGGACATTCAGACGCCGGATCTCGGTCAGGTTGTTGTTTGGCGAAATGCAAACGGAACCTGCGCAGCAGCTAACGTCTTGGCGATCACCCATCGAAGCGCGGAGCTGATCGATACCAAGTCAGTTTCGATTTCGTAGTCTTGCCAGGAGGTGCGGCCGACTTTTCGAAGACCTAGTTGGTACGCCTAGGTGATGTCTGCTTAAGACAACGTCCAACCTCGACCAAACGACCGACTTGCGGCGCAAAGCTGTCGTGCACGGCTCCGTTTGCGAGAGTCTGCTTCGGGTCAAAAGCGGCTATCGCGGCACCGACCGCCCACCACCGCTTCGCGCTTCTCCTGCCGGAATTGGCGCCGAGCATCAGGTTGACCGAGGTCGACGCCTGTGCCCGACATCTGCCAAAGAACAACAAAGCGCCGCGCTATTTTCACGGAGCGTGTCGCAAAAGCCCCGCGGCATCCGTCCTCTGACCAAAGGAGAGCGCCATGCGAAAACTTATCGTCACCGAATTCATCAGCGTCGATGGCATCGCCGAGGTCGAGAAGCTGCCCGGTGTGGCCTGGAACGATGAAATGCAAAGGTTCAAGGAAGACGAGCTTGCCGACAGCGGCGCCATGCTTCTGGGGCGCACGACCTATGAGATTTTTGCCGGCTCATGGCCTGAGGAAACCGGAGACTTCGCCGACCGGTTCAACGCGCTGCCGAAATATGTCGCCTCGACGAGCTTGAAGACGCTGGACTGGAAACCGGCCGAGCTGCTGAAGGGTCCGCTGCCGGAAGCGGTCAGGGAACTGAAGCAAGGCAGCGGCGGCAACATCTATGTGCATGGCAGCCTCAGCGTCGCGCAGGAATTGCTGCGCCACGGGCTGGTCGACCGCATCAGGCTGCTCAGCTATCCCGGCACCGTCGGCCAGGGCAAGCCGCTGTTCCCGCCCGGCGAGCAAGTGCCGCTCGAGCTGATCTCGGCCGCGCCATTCAGCAACGGCGTGGTGGCGCTCGAGTATGCGCCTGTGACGGCGAAGTCGTGATGGCGCGTAACGGTGCATGTACGATTTTGTTGATAAGCTGGCGGGACAGCGCCCCTCTCTGGCCTGCCGGCCATCTCGGGGAGATCGGCAGTTCGGGCTTTGGCGCTCATCCTGCAACGCTGGTGATTGGCGAAGGCGCCGATGACGGCCAATCTCCCCCCTTGAGGGGGAGATACCCGGCAGGGCAGAGGGGGTCGGTTCGACCGGGCGCGGCCTCCTCTTGCGACAGTGGAGGTTGGCGCATTACGCGAGACGACCCCCTCTGGCCTGCCGGCCATCTCCCCCTCAAGGGGGGAGATCGGCAGCTTCGGCCATCAGCGCCTCGCCCAAAGCTTACAGCGCCCCTCCCCGCTTCAACCCTTCTGCTCGGCCGCAACCAGCATCTCAACAAACCTGGTCACCTTAGGCGGGCGGAAGCGCGCGGCGGGGTGGATACTGTGTAGATGCCTCCGGACGGCGGCCGCCATTCGGGCAGGATCTGAACGAGCGCCCCGCGCCTTTCGACGATCGGCGCCGGAACCTTTGTTGTTTTAGAATGTTCTAATGCTTCGGCTGCATTCCGTTTCGCGTGGCCCGCGAACCAAAGATGACCGCCGATTGGCAATCGTCTTTGGGAGGGACGTGACATGCCCTTGCGTTTCAACGGTACAGCAACAATTTTCGCTCTGCTCCTGTCTTCAAGCTTGATCCCCGCCGCGGCTCAAATGAGCGCGAAAGAGAAAATAAGCGGGAAGGATTTCGACAACGCTGCCGCCGAGCAGGCCAAGCGATATCTCGAGGAAGGCCGCGAGACATTCCGCTTCGACACCTTCGGCAGCGAGGATTTCTGGGGCGGCAAACTTAAACTCCACGAGGCAATCGCAGGTGAGAAGCTGGGCGGCACGGGGCCCGGCCTGAGCCCACAGAAAGCCCTCGAACTCGGCCTCAAGGTCGATGTGAACGCCATTCCCAAGGATGTGGCCGATGCGCTCAACAAGGGCGCGGTCGACCTCGCAGATCCCGCGAGCACGCTTGTCCTGCTGAGAGCCAATGCCGTTGTCGGGGTGACCGGGTTCTTCGCCGAGGACGGAAAGACGCTGACTTCGGTGGGCATCCAATGCGCGGTGTGCCATTCAACCGTCGATGACGCCTATGCGCCCGGGATCGGACAACGGCTGGACGGCTGGCCCAACCGTGACCTGAATATCGGCGCGATCGTTGCCCTCGCACCTGATCTCACGGCGTTCACCGAGATGCTGCAGATATCCGAAGCGGAGGTGAAGAAGGCGGTTGAGGCGTGGGGTCCCGGGAAGTTCGATGCCGAACTGAACCTCGATGGCAAAGCATTCCGGCCGGACGGCAAGACGGCCGCCACGCTCAATCCGGCGGCATTCGGATTGGCCGGTATAAACAACCACACATGGACCGGAGCCTGGGGCACAGTGAGCTACTGGAACGCTTATGTGGGCAATCTCGAGATGCACGGGAAAGGCGTGTTTTACGATCCGCGCCTTGATGACGCCGAGAAGTATCCGGTCGCAGCACGAACGAAGCAGGGCCACAAGCAGGACAAGCAGGACCGGATTACGGCCAAGTTGCCGGCGCTCCATTTCTATCAACTTTCGCTGCCGACACCGAAACCGCCGGAGGGCGCCTTCGACAGCGCCGCTGCGGAGAAAGGAGAGGTTCTCTTCAACGACAAGGCCAAATGCGGCACTTGCCACGTGCCACCGCTCTTCACGGAACCGGGCTGGAACCTGCATACCGCCGACGAGATAGGGATCGATGATTTCCAGGCGATGCGATCTCCGGACGAGCGCTACCGGACGGCATCGCTGCGAGCCCTTTGGGACATCGAGAAAATTCACAAGGGCGGTTTCTACCACGATGGGCGGTTCGCCACACTCGACGACGTTGTCGAGCACTATGACGGTCATCTGAGCCTTGACCTAACCGATCAGGAAAAGAGTGATCTGATCGAATACCTGAAGTCGATTTGACCCGGCAGGCTTGAGCGAAGACCATCCCTCCAACAACGCGCGTGACATTTCACAGCGCGCTCCCCTCCGCCACTGAACCCGTCCGCTGCTCGGCCGCGACAAGCATCTCAACAAACCTCGTCACCTTGGGCGGGCGGAAGCGCGCGGCAGGGTAGACCGTGTAGATGCCTCCGGAGGGCAGCTGCCACCCGGGCAGGATTTGGACGAGCCGCCCCGCGGCCAGCTCGTCCCGCACCAAAAAATCCGGCAGCACCGACAGGCCGGCACCCGCGCGTACAGCCGCCAGCACTGCCGGCGTCGCGTCGATGGCGATCGTTGCCTGCATGCGAACCGCTTGATGCTCGTCGTCGCCGCGCGAAAATTGCCACAGCAACGGTTCGCGCAGCGCCAAGTTGGCGACGAAGGGCAGCCCGGCGAGGCCTTGCGGTTCGCCGACCGTGAACCGCCCGGCAAACTCGGCGCCGCACACCATGAACTGCCGGAAGGTGCCGATCCGCCGCGCCTGCAGGCTGGAATCGGCCAGCCAGCCGACGCGGATCGCCACGTCCATTCCACCAGAAGCCAGGTCGATCGTCTCGTCGCCCAGCGTCAGTTCCACCCGGCAGGCGGGATAGCGCGCGCTGAAGGCGGCGACCACCGGCACCACCACCGACGTGCCGTAGTCGTTGGGCGCCGCGATGCGCAGCGTGCCGGTCGGCTCGGTGGCCGCCTGCGCGAGCTCGTCGAAGGCATCCTCGGCCTGCTGCAGGACTTGTAGGCAGCGGGCATGGAATGTCCGGCCGGCCTCGGTCGGATGGACCCGCCGCGTCGTGCGGATCAGCAGCGTCGTTCCGACATCGCGCTCCAGCCGCGCCACCTGCTGGCTGACGACCGCCTTGGTGATGCCCAGCCGCTCGGCAGCCCGCGTGAAGGAGCCGGCGTCGACCACCGCCGCGAAATAGGCCAGCCGGTTCAGGTTCATGCGCGGCTCATGGCAAATGCGGCCTCATTGTCAGGCAATGGCATACATTACGTCTATTTTGTTGGCCTTCAATACGCGTCCCGCTTTTGCCATCTTCCTGAGATCGAGGCTGCGCGGGAGCCGCCCGAATTCGCATTCTCAAGCCTTAGGAGACATCCATGTTCACACGGAGAGCCATCATGAAAACCACCCTCGCCGCCGGCGCCGCTGCCGTCTTTGCTCCCGCCGGGCTTAGTCATGCAGTCGGCGGGCTTTCCTGGAAACATTTTCCGGCCGGGGAAAACGGCTTCTTTCGCGCCCCGGTGCTGATCACCGGCGCCTCCGAGGCGCTGCTGATCGACGGCGGTTTCACCTTCCCCGACGGCCGAGCCGTGGCTGAGGCGATCAAGGCGACCGGCAAGACGCTCACCACCGTCTATGTCAGCCAGTCCGATCCGGACTATTATTTCGGCCTCAAGCCGATCAAGGAGGCTTTCCCGCAAGCACGGGTGATCGCCGCAGCCGAGACGGTGGCCGCCATCAACGGCAGCGTCGACAAGAAAATCGCCGTTTGGGGGCCGCAGATCAAGGAGAATGGCCCGCAGGCGCTCGCCGATGTCGTCATCCCAGAAGTGTTCGACGGCAAGACGCTCACTGTCGATGGCGAGACCATCGAGATCGTCGACGCGGAAGGCCTCGCCAACCGGCGCTATCTCTCGGTGCCGTCGCTGAACGCGGTATTCGGCGGGGTGATGATTTTTTCGGGCGTGCATGTCTGGACCGCCGACACGCCGACTAGGGAACAGCGCGCCGCCTGGCTCGCCAATCTCGAAAAGATCGCGGCCGCCAAGCCAGAAATCGTCGTGCCCGGCCACATGACGCCGCAGGCCGCCACCGACCTGTCGGGCGTCGAGCACACCAAAACCTACCTCATTGCCTTCGAGGAAGAATTGGCCAAGGCCAAGGACGCGGCCGCGCTCAAGGGCGCCATGGAAGCCCGCTTCCCCGGCCTCGGTATGGGGGTCGCGCTCGACATCGGCTCCAAGGTCGCCACCGGCGAGATGAAGTGGGGCTGAGATGGGCAATCTTTCCTTCTCCCCTTCTTGTGGGAGAAGGTGGCCGCGAAGCGGTCGGATGAGGGGTGCTCCAGCTTGGCAAGGACGGCGCTCCGTCCAACACCCCTCATCCGGCTCGACGCTGCGCGCCGATCCACCTTCTCCCACAACAAGGGGAGAAGGCAAGGGGCGAGGGGCGGCGCAAACCTGGAGTGATTGCCCTTCGCGGTCGCTCAAACGCCCCTCACCCAATATTCTGAATCCGCC
The DNA here is from genome assembly GCF_004022765.1 of Mesorhizobium sp. M6A.T.Cr.TU.014.01.1.1. Lineage (NCBI taxonomy): Bacteria > Pseudomonadati > Pseudomonadota > Alphaproteobacteria > Hyphomicrobiales > Phyllobacteriaceae > Mesorhizobium > Mesorhizobium sp. M6A.T.Cr.TU.014.01.1.1. The sequence continues at coordinate 53,838 of NZ_RZPG01000022.1, read as the reverse complement.
CCCAGGTGCTCTTGGTTCCCCAGATGCCGGAGCGTAGCGCCTCGAGCTGCACGATCTGGCTGTGGTCGACGAACAGATTGATCTCGTTGCCGTAGTTCTTGACGTACCATTCGAAGACCGCCGGGTCGGCGGCTTCGAACATCACCTTCTCCAGCTCGAGCTCGTTGATTATGCGGGCCACCACGTCGGTGCGCCAGGACGTGACGTTTTCGGTGACCCCTTCACTCTCGATCATGATGATGTCGGCGCCGGCATCGAGGGCGCGCCGGGCCTGTGCGACCAGCCAACCGGCATCCCTGGTGCCTTCGGCTTCGAGCTCGTTGGCCGACGTGTCGCCACCGGCCCCGAACTGGATTCCGAGTTCCGGCTTGGCCTTGAGCCCGGCCTTTTTCACGGTTTCGACCAGGCGCAGCAGCGCTTCCGTGGGGAGGCTGATGAAGCCGGTGGAGATCTCGATCACATCGAACCCGAGCGCCTTGGCTTCCTCGATGTAGCGGTCGACGGCGTCCGGGCCGAAACGGAGGACATTCTCGATCCAGCCGCCCGTCGACACATAGGCATCGTGATCATGCGCAAGCTTGTTGATCGATTTCACCGCTTCGGGCGGCATCAGGGCGAATGATCCGCCGGCAAACTTGATGCCGTCGATCCAGTTGCCCATGATTTCCAGGACGTCGGCCAGATGGCGCGGCCCATAGGCGCTGTAATAAGGCCCGCGAATCTCGGTCAGGCCGGTCTTGCGCGGCTTGGAAGAGCGTGCGGCGCGCGGGATGAAGGAGAAGGCTGTGTCGGGCATTTCTGGCCTCGGCGGTCGGTTCTCCTGCGTTAACGATTTGGCCCGCGATCCGATCCCGCGCAAATTGGGCTGGAACCCTTGGCGTCACTGGTTGTTGGCGGGGAAGGAGGTCTGGGATGCCGCAGATCGCGAACAATGCCGCCGCCCGAAGCAGCGCAAAACTGTTCCTGTGCGGCGACGTGATGCTCGGGCGCGGGATCGACCAGATCCTCGCCAATCCGGGCGACCCGCACCTGTCCGAGCGCTATGTCAAATCGGCGACGACCTATGTCGAGCTTGCCGAACGCATCAATGGCCCGATCCCGAGAAAGGTCGCCGATGCGTATGTCTGGGGCGATGCGCTCGCCGAATTGGAGCGTGAAGCGCCCGATGCGCGGATCATCAATCTCGAGACCAGCATCACCACCAGCCTGTCCTTGGCGCCCAAGGGGATCAACTACAAAATGAACCCCGCAAACATCGGCTGCCTGGCGGCGGCGCGGGTCAGCTGCTGCGTGCTCGCCAACAACCATGTGCTCGACTGGGATGAGCCTGGCCTCGTCGAGACCATCGACACGCTCCGGCATGCCGGCCTCGCCTATGCCGGGGCCGGGCTTGACGCGGACGAGGCGGCGGCGCCTGCCGCCATCGAACTGGCCGGCGGCGGCCGCGTGCTCGTCTTCGGCTTCGCGCTCGAGACAAGCGGCGTTCCAGCTTCATGGGCAGCCGGAGCCTACAAGCCAGGGATCAATCTGCTGGCGGATGTCTCTGCCCGGTCGCTCGCGCAGATCGCCCGATCCGTGGAGGCCATAAAACAGCCCGGCGACCTCGCGGTGGCCTCGATCCACTGGGGCGGCAACTGGGGCTACCAAGTCCCCGCGGAAGAACGCGCGCTTGGCCATGCTCTTGTCGATGTTGCAGGTTTCGACGTCGTGCATGGGCACTCTTCCCACCATCCCAAGCCGATCGAAATCCATGACGGCCGGCTGATCCTTTATGGATGCGGCGACTTCCTCACCGACTATGAGGGAATTACGGGCTACGAAACCTTTCGCGGTGAACTTGCGCTGATGTACCTGCCGCGGCTCGCCATACCGGACGGCACGCTTGTTTCGCTCGACGTCGTGCCGTTCCAGCTCCGCAAATTCCGGCTAAACCGCGCCTCGCCCGAAGATGCCGCCTGGCTCGCGGCGATGCTTGAGCGTAAGAGCTCGCCTTTCGGCACTCATGTGGCGCTCGATAACCGTCTCACTGTCCTTTGGTGAAGCGCCTGCGGTCAGCAGCCAGCGATACTAATTTTCAAGCCTCTCCGGCCGTCCTCGGCCAAGCGCACCGTCGGCGCGGGCCTGCAGGTAGGCATAGATGTCGTCGATGTAGGGTGCGACGTTGGGGTCGTCGGCGAAGCCCTTCATCACCGAAGGGCCGATGCGCACGCCGTCGCGAACGTTGCGGCGGAAGACCTCGATGGCGGGCAGCCGGTCGACAAGGGCCGAGGCGAACGTCGAGCCCATGCCATCGGGGCCATGGCAGTGATTGCAGCTGCCATGGTAGCGACGGAAGCCGTTGTAGGTTCGCGCGTCGACCTTAGCGCCGACAACTTCGTAGAACTTGCCCGCGGCCAGCTCAGCTTGCGAAGACGCGCCGAAGCCAGCGGCAACGGTAAAGACGACGACAGCCGGGATGAGCCATGGAGACATCGCCAAGGACGCGCGTGCGAAGAGTGACTGACTTCGACTAATCGCCGCTGAGCGCTGTCGCGAGCGCAAGCGAAAATCCAAAATAGTTGGAACCGTGCGGATTTTCGCTGGGTTTGGCGCGCCTCCGCTCGTCCCAAACATTCGCGCCGCTACTCGAAACGTCTCAGTCGAAATTGGCCGGTGACGAGAACGGCCGATTGGCGTCGACAACGAAGATGGCCAGCTCATCGAGATCGCTTGTGCCGGCGTTGAACACCTCCATCGGCGTGTCGGCCCCGTGTCCGACCATCGTCGTGCCGGCTTCGGCATAGGCCACCCCGTGGGGTGTTCTCTGGCCGAGCTTGCCGGCCAGCACATAGAAGGCCTCCGGTCCCGGATGCGTATGGATCTTCGTCTTGACGCCGGGCGCTCCACCGGCGCGGTTGACGCGCAGCAAATACTCGCTTGCGCTGATCGGAGGGACCGGTCCGATCTCGACGACCTTGGTTCCGCCGGTCGTAGAGCCATCCTTCGCTCCAAGCGTGAACAGCCAGACCTTGCCTGCAACCTCCGCCGCAAGCGAGGTCGGGCCCGCAGCGCTTTGGGCCTGCGCCAGCGTTGGGAAATTTTCCAGCCGCCAGTACAACGGTCCGGAGGGCAGTTCCCTCACCTTTTTCTCAACCACCGGCTCGACGGCGAATTTGCCGTCTGCGGGCATTGAGGCTGACGTCGTCAGTCCGAAAGCACACAGTGAGAACATAAGCAGGCCAATACGGCGGGCGCTGAGGGAATGCCGCTTCATGGTTGGTCCTCCTATCGATGCAACGTGCCCCGGATTGCGGTTGATCGGCGGCTACGATGATGCAGCCAGCGCCGCCGCAACGCGCCTGCCCCCGGATCACTCGACGGCGGTCATCAGTCAACGGCGAGCTTCGGAGAAGAAACCACGATCCCGTCTATCGGATGCGGGCTGACGACAAGCTTACCGCCAACGCGCAATATCTCGACGATCTGGTCCGACTCTCCCAGCTTGCCTGGCACCGAGAGCGCGACCTTCTGATTCTCGGTCAGTGTCGCCACGAAACGCACGGGCAAGCCAGCCTCGCCCTGCGCAATTGTGGTGACCACCCGATAGCCGTCCTCCTCCGGCGTGTAATAGACGACACCAAGAAAGCCGGCGAGATCGATGCTTTCGGCCTTCATGGCTCCAAGCTCGCCGGCATGCGCGGGCATCGCCGCCACGCAAAGTGCTGCAAAAGCAATGTACCTGTACATAATGCTGCTCCATCCCGAATTGTCCGGGCCGAACCCGGCTCAAGGTTTCAGCAATAGCGGTCGTGCGCCGTGATAGTCGGCGCACGCAGGCAGAATTCTTGATTAGTCCCCCCGGCTGCATCACTGTGGCGAAGGCTCGCGAGCCGGGAACGGCGCTGAACCCCACTGGTTGTCACAGTTCCGTGTGACCTTTTCTTCTGGGGCGCAAGCATTTCACTGCCCGGTTGCTTGCGCATCCCCTGTTTGGGGGAGATAATCGGAATTTAAGCGATCGCTAAAGTTTGGAGAGGCGAGAGCACCTGTGAGAGCGCGCGGCTTTCCGCGTCGGACGCGCTGTCGACATGCGGGGGGCCGTCGATGGCCAAGGCATTGTCGCATCATGAGCTGTCGAAGCTGATCGGCTCGATCTACGATTGCGCACTCGACCCGGAGCGATGGGAGCACGCGCTTGCCGGGATCAGAGATGCGCTCAACGCCCAGACCGCGGTCCTGCACCTTGACGACCTCACCAACGACCGGCTGCTGATCCACAGGACCGTGGGAATAGAGCCATACTGGCTGGAGCAACAGGCGAAACATATCCCCGAGATCCATGCTCGGCTGATCGAGGATCTCGCGACATGGCCTTCACTCGAAATGCCGCATGTGGTCTCACGCCATATCCCTCAAACCGCCGTGGAGACCTCCCGATATTTTCAGGAGTGGCTGAAGCCGCAAGGCCTGGTCGACGTCATGTCGTTCTTCCTGATCCACACCCCTACCCGCCTTGCGGGCTTCGCCATTGCCCGGCATAAGCGGCAAGGCATTATCACCCAGCGTGAAATCAAGCTTGGTGGATTGTTGCTGCCGCATGTGCGCCGCTCCGTGATGATCAGCAACATGCTCGACATGGGCACGATCGAGCGCGCACGGGTGGCCGAGGCGCTCGATGCGCTCACATGCTTCGTAGTCCTCACTAATGAACGCGGCGCGATCCTGCACGCCAACCACGCGGCCAAGCACATGCTGCGGAGCGGCGGCCCGGTCCAGGATGTCCGGGGCATTCTGCAAGCGAAGATCCCGTCGGCTTCCAGGGAGCTTCACAGCGCCATCATGCTTGCGGCTCAGGATGATGCGAGCATCGGCAAGACAGGGCTTGCCGTCCTCCTTACCGAACCCGGCCTGCCGCCCGTCTTCGCCCGCGTGCTGCCGATGGCCGGTGGCGATCTGCGCGCCGGCATGGACCCCGCGGCGGTAGCCGCAGTGTTCATCGGCAATGCACCGGACGAGCACGACGCCGCCGACATGCTGGCGACAGCCTTTGGCCTCACGCTCGCCGAAACCCGCGTGCTCGCCAGTCTTCTCGCCGGCCACACCCTGGCCGAGACCGGCGCCAGCCTTCACATTGCCAGCACGACCACGAAGACGCATCTCGACAATATCTTCCAGAAGACCGGCGTCTCCCGCCAGGCCGATCTGATGCGCCTAGTCATGCAGATCGTTCCGCCCGCAGGGCAGCCTGGTCCCTGAACTACAGTCATTCACCGCTTTGGATACAGGTATCCAACGCCGCGGATCGTCTTGATCAGCTCCGGCTTGGCCGGGTCCTTTTCGAGCCGGCGGCGCAGCCGCGTGATACGGCTGTCGATGCTGCGGTCGAAGGGCTCGTCGCCCCTGGGTGGCGCAAGGTCGAGCAATTCGTCGCGACCAATGACTTGGCCGGCTCGGGTGGCGAAGGCGGCCACCAGATCAAGCTCCATCGGCGTCAGCGGAATGGCCACGCCGTTGGTGTCGACGAGGTTTCTCGCGCGGGCGTCAAACACATAGGTTCCGAAGGCGAAATGCCCGGCCGGCAAAGCGTCGGCATTGTTCAATCCCTTCGGCCTGCGCCTGCGCAACACCGCGGCGATCCTGGCTTCCAGCTCGACCGGTGCAAAGGGCTTTGCCAGATAGTCGTCCGCGCCGACCTCGAGACCCGCCACCTTGTCGAAGACCGAATCGGCGCCGGTCAGCATCAGGATGCCGGTGTCGTGATGCTCGCGCAGCCAGCGGGCCAGGCTAAAGCCGTTCTCGCCCGGCATATTGAGGTCGAGAACGACAAGATCCGCCTTCGCCGCCGCGATCGTCTCGCGCAATTCGGCACCGCCGGATGCCGTGCGTATGCGGTAGCCTTTCGCCTGCAAATAGTCGGCGATCATGAACGCAACGTCGGTCTCGTCGTCCACGACAATGATGTCGGCCATGCGTTCCCCCCCGCGGCGAGCGACGCTCCAAACTACAGGGCGCATTAACCCCGGGTCAATGTGCCCCGTCTGCTGCCGATTTCGGGCTGGTTCGACACAATTGAAACAATAGAGGCCGGGAGATTCGGTTCGCGGCATCTTCGTGAAACATTGCGCGGTTATTTGTCGAACGGCCCAGGCGGATGGCCGAGCAGGCGGCTTGACAGGCCGCGGGCCGTTCAGTCCATTGGCCCGCACGGGAACAGCAACCGTCGTGACGGCGCATCCGTCTGTGGAGACCTCGCCGTGCCGACCTCCTCGAAGCTGTCCAGGCATTTCGCGTCGTTGATGGCGGCCTGCGTTTTGCCTCTCGTCGCGCTTGTCGCCGGCATCAGCCTCTACCAGTCCTACACCCTGCAACAGTCATTTTTTCCCTATTCGATCATTTTGGTCGTGTTGCTTGTCTCGGCATTCGCTTTGCACCGAATGCTTCTGAAGGAGGTCGTCGGCCCGGCGATCTCGCTTGTCGAGCATGTCCGCTCCGGCGCCGCCGGCGAAAGCACCGACCCCGGGGCCGCGATCAAAACCTCGGCGCTTTGGCAGCCCTGGATAGACATGGCTTCGAGCATCTTCGCCGAAAACCGCAGGGCGCTGCGCGAATTGGCCGACAGTGAGCAGCGCTACCGCAATGTTGTCGAGGCACAGACGGAATATATCATCCGGGTTGCGCCGGATGGGCGCATGAGCTTCGCCAATGACGCCTACTGCCGTCTTGTCGGCAAGACGCGCGAAGAGTTGCTGAGCCCGGACTGGCACTATTTCAACTCGTTTTCCGCCGATTTCGGCAGCTTCGACGAGATCATCGGTCGCGTCACCCCCGAACGGCCCGTTTGCGAAGTGGAAGAGACCGGCGCCCTGAGCGATGGCCGCGAGGTCCACATTCATTGGACCGATCGCGGCATCTTCGACGCCAGCGGCAAGCTCATCGAAATACAGTCGATCGGTCGCGATGTTGCCGAGCAGAAACTCGCCCGTCAGGCACTCGAGGCCAGCGAGCAGCGCTATCGCAGCGTGGTCGAGCTGCAGACCGAGTTCGTCGTCCGGATGTCGCCGGAGGGTCATTTGAGCTTCGTCAACGACGCCTATTGCCGGGCGTGCCGGATGACCCGTGAACAGCTTCTCGACCCGTCCTGGTGCGAACTCGATGTGCTGCCGCCCGACGAACGGCGCAGGTTCCTGGACCACCTTGCCCGCCTCACCCCGCAGGCGCCGGATGCCAGCATGGAACTTCTCAATGCGATGCCGGATGGCGTGCGCCGATGGCTCGCCTGGAACGATCATGGCATTTTCGACAGCGACGGGCGCCTTGTCGAAGTGCAGTCCGTCGGCCGCGACATCTCCGACCGCGTCCTGGCCGAGCAAGCCAGAATTGAAGCCGAGAAACTGTTGGCCGAACGGGAGGCGCAGTTTCGCGCCATAGCCGAAGGCGTGCCGCTGCCGATCACCATCTCGGCAATAGAAGGCCCCGAAATCCTGTTCGTCAACGAACCGGCGCGCAGGACGCTCGGCATCGAAGTCGGCCAGACCGGAGCCGAAGCGACGTCGACCTGGGAAGACCTCTCGCAGCGAGACCATCTCCTGCGGCTTTTGCAAAGAGACGGCATCGTCGATGCATTCGAAGCCGGCATGACCAATATGCAAGGCTCAAGAATGGATACGTTGGTTTCGGCGCGGCTGATCACGCAGGCCGGCCGTTCGGCCATGCTTGCCGCCGTCACCGACATTACCCGCCAGCGCGAAGCCGAGGCGGAGATCGCCCGCCAGCGCGAAACGCTGTACCAGTCGGAAAAGCTCTCCGCTCTCGGTTCGCTGCTGGCCGGCGTGGCGCACGAACTCAACAATCCGCTGTCGGTCGTCATCGGCTACAGTTCGATGCTAAAGGAATTCTCGACGGACAAGGCGACAGTGGGACGCGCCGACAAGATCCACGCGGCGGCCGAGCGATGCTCGCGAATCGTCCGCACCTTTCTGGCGATGGCCCGCAAGAAGCCGCCGACACGGGGCGCCGTCGACATCAATGAAGTCGTGGTCGCTTCGCTGGAGCTCGCCGCCTACAGCCTGCGTTCGGCTGGGGTCGAGATCCGCACCGAGCTGGCGGAACCGCTCCCCAATATCTGGGGTGATAGGGACCAGCTTCATCAGGTCATCACCAACCTGGTGGTCAATGCGCAGCAAGCTCTGCTGCAGGTCCCGCACCCGCGGCGGCTGACCATCGTCACGTCAGGGGAAGGCGATGCCGTCGAGGTGGTTGTCGCTGACAATGGCCCAGGCATGCCGGAGACTGTGCGCGCGCGCGCTTTTGAGCCTTTCTACACGACCAAAATGGCCGGCGAAGGCACCGGGGTCGGGCTGTCTGTCTGCCAGGGCATCGTGACGGCACACGACGGCAGCATAGAGCTGGATTCGACGCAGGGCGGCGGCGCACGGTTCACGGTCCGGCTTCCGAGCGGCAAGGCAGAGACGGCTCCTGCGCCCGAGGCTGCCGGAAGGGCGCCGCCTGCGCCATCGGCGGCACGAATTCTGGTGGTCGACGACGATGCCGACATTGCCTCGATGATCGCCGAGATGCTGCGCCGCGACGGCCACGACGTCACCATTGCCGACGATGCGAATGCCGCCCTCAAGGCTGTGCGCGCGGATGGAATCGATCTGTTGATCAGCGATATACGCATGCCCGGCCTCGACGGCCCCGGCCTCTATCGCGCGCTGGAGCAACTGCGTCCCGGACTCGCCAATCGGCTTCTGTTCGTGACCGGCGACACGCTGGCGCCCGAGATCGATCGTTTCATCGGCGAGACGGGCGCGCCGGTGATCGAGAAACCACTCGATCCGCAGACCTTTCGCAGGCTCGTGATGGAGCGCCTGAGGGCGATGGAGACCAGCGCAATGGAAGAGGCTAAAGCGTGACAAAACAGAAATTGCTCATTGTCGACGACGAAGCGCCCTTGCGCGAGATGCTGTCGGATTACCTGCTCATGCACGGCTTCGACGTTCGATCCGTTCCGGATGGGGCGGGAATGCTGACCGAACTCGATCGCTTTGGCCCCGACCTCGTCATTCTCGACGTCAATCTCGTCGGCGAAAGCGGCTACGACCTCGCCCGCGAAATCGCCAAGGGCAGCCGCGTCGGCATCCTGATGCTGACCGCGGTCGGAGACCTGCCGCATCGGCTCGAAGGTCTTGCCGCCGGCGCCGACGACTATATGGCCAAGCCGTTCGAGCCGCGCGAACTCCTGGCGCGTGTCAGGAGCGTCATCCGGCGCCTGGGCGAGGAAGAACAGACCCCGGAAAATCGCATCCGTTTCGGTGACTGCATCCTCGATATGGACGGCCGCACGATGGTCGATTTGGATGGCGCCGACGTGCAGTTGACGTCCATGGAATTCGACCTGCTGTGCGTCTTCGCGCGCCATCCCCGGCAGATATTGTCGCGCGACCAGCTGTGCAGGCTGGCCCACAACCGCGACCTCGAGCCGGGCGACCGGAGCATCGACATCCGCATCACCCGACTGCGCAAGAAGTTCGAGAGCGAGCCCGACGCTCCGACCGTTCTGGTGACGGTTCGCGGCGAAGGCTATGTCTACGAGCCTGCCCAGGACGAGGCGCGGCGCCGGTAGATACGGCGCTTCAAAGAGGCTGAGCCGTCCAGCTGTGACGGTTCACAGCTTACGCGATCGGCTTGCGCGCCCGGCGAAATTCCCTTCGCAGGCTTCGAGCCGTGTCGCGCGCGACCGGTATGGTCCAGCGCGCGGTCATCGTCGCGATCAGCAGCCCGGCAACCGGATCGATGAAGCGGGCAATGATCGTGCCTTCCCAAATCATGGCTGTTGCGAGCGACGCGGCGATGAGCAGGTTCGACGAGAGCTTATCCGAGAACAGACAGATTTGCGCGCGGGCCAGCGCGGAGGCGGCAACCATGTTGCGGGCCTTCCACCGGCGCAGAATCCAGAAATTGATCGCCGCGTAGGCCACGTTCAGGCTCATGGCGAGAACAACGCCGGAGCCATGCGGTTCGACACCGCCGGCCCCGATGCGCTGGACCGCGACGCCGGCGACGACAGCCATTGAAAGGCACATGCCGACGGCAGCAAGCGCGTTGACGAGCGTTTCAGCCATGGCCGCTCGCCGCGTGCTCATGCCCAGTTTCTTGCTGCCGCCAGCCACAACCAGGACGGAGACCAGCACCAGCATGTCTATCAGCGTCAGCGCGAGATCGGCGCGAATGGTCAGCGATGTGGATGTCGCCGCCGCATATGCCGTCAAAAGCAGGCCCGGGGTGCCCGCCAGCACCGCCAGACGTGCCGTTCGGGCAGCCGTCGCCTCGCCGTTCAGTCTGTCATCGGTTTTTCGCGCAGGTTGCATCGCCAGAGATCTCCTCGTTCTGGCGTCACCGATGAGGCAGGGATGTTGCACTGATTTGCCGATTTGCCGGCTGAAGGTTTCCTTTGTGTCGCCGCACCGGGCGCACGCCGCGATTGTTCATTTGAGGGGATGCAGACGCGGGGCGTCATGCCCGTCTGCATCACGACAAGGCGGACGTTCGCTGATCAAGCGCACTGCCCGGATCGCAACAACTGAAACAATTCGGACGGATTTCGGCATTCGTCCGAAACAGTCGGGAGCGAAAAGCCGCGCCCATGGAGCGAACCCGATGGGACGGCTCCGCTGAAAACGAAAAGGGAAATCAAGATGAATCGCTTCAAGACTTACCTGGCTGCTGCCTCGGCAATGGCCTGCCTCGCCGCACCGGCTAGCGCCGGAGGCCCGGAAGGCATGAACGGCAAATCGCTGAACGGCCTGCAGCTCAATGCTGTGACCAGCAACGCGGTGACCAGCAACGGCCTCGGCGTTCTTGCACTCAACGGCGTGCATGCCGACGGCATCGTTCTGGCGAAAAGCCTCGCTCCGGCCGGCGGCTCCGTCGTCCACTCGAACAACGGCAATTTGCCGGCTGTTCAGCACGGCAATGTCCAATCCTCGACCATTGGTAAGAAAAGCAATGGCCTTCCGTCTGCCCAGCACGGCACTGGCAGCGACGCCGGGACTAACCCTGACCGGCCGACTCCTTCGCCGAGGCGTTGAGGTCCGCACCCCGGCGCCCGTCGTCAATAGAACGGATGGCGTTGTGCTGTCCGTTCTCATTGGCCGCGCTTCACCTGCCAGATATGCCGTCAGGAGCCAACAATGTCAGCCCACAGAAACCGCCTCGTTCAAATCGGCCGCCACGCGTTGGTCGCTGTCGCCGCAGCCATTTCCAGCATGGCCGCCATGCCTCCCGCCGAGGCCGGGACCGGACAGGCGATCAGCTCGATCTCCGTTGTCGGCACCAGATTTGAGGTGACGACGGCAGATGGTCGCGTTGTCGCTCAGGAGGATCTCGTCGGCGCCGTTCTGACGATTGGCGATGGACAGGACCGGGTGCCGCTGCGCATCGACGCCGTCGAGATCGATCCGAGGAACCCGGATGGGGAGATCATGCTCTACACCATGTCGGCCCGCGACGCGGCAAGCGGTGCATGGCGCAACATCTGCGAGCCGGACATAGAGGGCCGGCGCATGGGCTTTCCGCTTGCCGGCACCTGGACGCAGGACGGCCGCCATTTGCCGTCCGACACGGCGTTCAGCATTACCTGCACTGGCGGCGCCCAGGCGAAATGCGTGCGCTTTGGATATCGGCCTTGGAAGACGTCGTCGGACGGCACATCGCTGTGGGATCATCATCAAGCATGCACCCGCATGATCCGCGCTGATTATTGCGGCGATGGCGTCGGCCATACCCGCAACGGGACGCCGATCGTCATCTATGATCGCAAGGGCATTCAGCAGGACGAGGCCGCGCCTGATATGTCGTTCGAGGCGGCGTGGAGTGCCGACGGCGCGCTTTGCGTCAGCCACACCAGAATACCCGACGTGCTCACGATGGAGGGTCTGGCGGCGATCTGCCCAGGCGTGCGGCAGCAGCCACAGATTGCGGCGTGCGAAAGCGATGCCGGGGCGCTGATCCTCAACCGTTCGATCGATCCGCGAACGGTTCAGGCCGCAGCGAAATAGTCATAGCGCGGAAGATCTGCTGGGCTTGTCGGAGTGCGGTTGTCCCGAATGGTCAAACGCATGCGCTCGTTCGACTGAGGCCATCAAGCATCCGACCTTCCGCGCCACTCCCTCACCCACCCACCTGCTTGGTGCGCTTGGCCGCGTCGACCTTGGCTCGCGCCTCCACCGCCTTCTCGATCTCGCGCTTCAGCTCGTCCTTGATCGCTACCGTTTCGGCCATCAAGGCGTCGATCTTCATGAAATCGAGCACCCGGTATTTCGACACTGCCGGGCGGATCAGAATGTCGGGCCGGCTCTGCATCAGCTTGGCGGCGATGATCGACTGCATCATCAATTGCGTCGCGCCGAACATCAGGTCGACGGAGGTTGGATGTTTGCGCCCGGCTTCGGTCGGTGCGCCGACCACGTCGACGGCGATGATGATGTCGGCGTCGAGTTCGATCAAGTCGAACGGCACCGGATTGTAGATGCCGCCGTCGATCAGCAGCGTGCCGTCGCGCATCACCGGGCGGAACACCGCGGGAATAGCCGCCGAGGCGGCCAGCGCCGAGTGCAGGTCGCCGTCGTTGAGCACGGCTAGCTTATGGCCGAAGAAATCCGTCGCCGTCACCTTCAGCGGTATGGACAGTTCGGCGAAGGTTTCGGGAATGGCGTCGGGCAGGAATGCCTTGAGAATGCGCTCGACATTGAACTGGCTGACCCGCAGCCCGCCTTGCAGCACCTCGGCGAAGGTGCCGGGCCGCGCCCGCCACATGCGCGTCGCCACCTCGGCGCGGCGGCTGAGGATTGAGCGCGTATAGGCGTGCATGTCCTTGCCTGTCATGCCCGACGCCATGCAGGCGCCCATGATGGCGCCGATCGACGAGCCTGAGATGGCAACCGGTCTTATGCCCAGCTCGTCCAGCGCCTCGATGACATGGATATGCGCCAGACCGCGTGCGCCGCCGCCGCCAAAGGCGATGCCGAAGCTCGGGCTCATCCTTTGCCCCCCATTTGGGCTCATTCCTTCTTGGCCTCGCCGAGTTTCGGCCCGACGACCATGATGGCCGGCTCGGCGGAGAGCAGCTTTTTCGCCACCGCCTTGACCTGGTCCAGCGTCACCCCGTTGATGAAGGCGGCGCGCCGCTGCATGTAATCGATGCCGAGCTTGTCAAGCTGCAGTTCGAGCAGCGTCGCGGCAATGGCGCCGGAGGAGTTCAGATTGTTGATTGCATAGGCGCCGATCATGTATTTCTTGGTCGCGGCCAGTTCCGCTTCGGTCGGCCCCTCCTCAGCCATGCGCCTCACCACCTCGCGCACGACAGCCAGCGTCTCCGCCGCCCGGTCCGAGCGGGTCGCAGTGGTGATGGCCAGTGCGTTGGCATGCTGATGATCGACCAGGTCGGAACTGACGCTGTAGGCCAGGCCACGCTTTTCGCGCACCTCGTCGAACAGCCGCGAGGTGAAGGCGCTGCCGCCGAGGATCTCGTTCATCAGCACCGCGGCGAAGAAATCCGGCGCATTGCGCTTGACACCGGGATAGGCCAGTTGCAGCGAAGTCTGCGGCTGGTCGTAATTGACCTCAAGCTGCTGGTTGAGTTTCGGATCCGTATCGGCGACCGCGCTGAGCGCCTGGTGTTCCGGCAGGCCGCCGAAGACCATATCGAGCTTTTTCTTCAACGTCTCGGCATCGATAGCGCCGACCACCGCCACATGCAGCCCGTCGCGGGCGAAGTTCGCCTTGTGAAAGGCGATGAGATCGTCCGGTGCGATCGTGGCGATGCTTTGCCTGGTGCCCTGGTCTGGTCGTGCATAGGGATGGGTGCGGTATAGTGCTTCCAGCCATTTGCGCTGGGCGACCGTGTCGGGGTCAAGCTCGTTGGCGATGATGCCGGACAGCACTTGCGCGCGGATGCGGTCGATTGGCGCCTGGTCGAAACGCGGCTCTGTGACCGCCAGCCGCAACAGGTCGAACGCCGCGTCCCGCTGCTCGGCCAGCATGCGCATCGAGCCGTAGGTGCCGTCGCGCGCCGCTTCGAAGCTCATCTCGGCGCCGACGTCGTCCAGCTTTATCTGGAAGGCCTCGCTGTCGAGATCGCCGGCGCCCTCGTCGAACAGGCCGCTCATCAGATTGGCGAGACCTTCCTTACCAGCCGGATCCTGCGTCGTGCCGCCGTCGAAGACGAAGCGGATGGCGACGAGCGGCACGGAATAGTCCTCCACCAGCCAGGCAGTGATGCCCTTTGACGAGGTCACCTCCTGGATGCTCATGGCCGCGCGAGCGGAAAGCGCCGGCAGGACGAGGAAGAGCAGGGAGAGAAGTAAAGTGAGTACAGGTGCGACGGCACGCCGGGCCTTTCCTTCTCCCCTTCTTGTGGGAGAAGGTGTCGCCGAAGGCGACGGATGAGGGGTGCTGGACGGATCGCAGCGTTGGAGTTTCTTCCAACACCCCTCATCCGTCTTGGCGCTGCGCGCCAATCCACCTTCTCCCACAAGGGGAGAAGGGAAGTCGCCGCTATGCTGTTTCCTCATCATCAAATCAATTCCCTGCCTGTGTCTGCGGCAAGAGATAGCCTGATGTCGAATGGTTGAGATTGAGGTAGCGCGCGGCAACCGCCTTGACTTCGTCGGCGGTGACCTTGCGGATGCGGCCCGGCCATTCCTCGACATCCCTGACGGTGCCGCCGGTGGCGAGCGTCGCGCCGTAGATGTTGGCCATCGAATCCTGCTTGTCGCGGGCGAAGATCATCGAGCGAACGAAACGATCCTTGGCCTTCTCCAACTCGCCTGGTGTGACGCCGTCCTTGGCGATGCGGGCGACCTCGACCTCGACTGCCGCCTGGACGTCGGCCAACTTGGCGTCGCCGCGCGGCGCGCCATAGACGGTGAAGTTGCTGGCATCGAGCATGGTGCCCTGGAAGAAGGCTCCGGCCTCGGCGGCGATGCCTTGCTTGACGACCAACTGCTGGTGGAGCCGGCTGCGGCTACCGCCGCCGAGGATCTCCGCCAGCAGGTCCAGCGCTTCCGCTTCGCCCGGCTTTGCAGTGTGATAGGAGGGAACCACCCATTGCGTCGAAAAGTTGGGCACGCTGACGCGCGCGTCAGTGAGCGTCACCGTGCGCCTAGTGTTCTGCTCGGGTTCGACCGGACGGATACGCGGCGGCAGGTCTGGACCACGCGCTATCTTGCCATAGGTCTTTTCGGCCAGCGCCTTGACCACCTCCGGCTCGACATCGCCGGCCACCACCAGCACGGCGTTGTTGGGCGTGTAATATTTGTCGTAGAAAGCCTTGGCGTCGGTGCGGTTCAGCTTCTCCATCTCCTGCATCCAGCCGATCACCGGAATGCGGTAGGGCTGGTTTTGCCAGAGCGTGGCGTCGACCTCCTCGCCGAGCACTGCCTGCGGATTGCTGTCGATGCGCGAGCGGCGTTCCTCGAGGATCACGTCGCGCTCGGTGGCGATGACATCGTCGTTGAGGATGAGGTTGCGCATGCGATCGGCCTCAAAGTCCATCATCTGCTCGAGCGCCTGCGGCACCACCGTCTCGTAAAAGGCGGTGTAGTCATATGAGGTGAAAGCGTTGTTGGAACCGCCGATGGCGGAGACGGCGCGGTCGAACGCGCCGGCGGCATGATTGGTCGTCGCCTTGAACATCAGATGCTCGAAGAAATGGGCGATGCCGGACTTGCCCGGCGGCTCATCCGCGCTGCCGATCTTGTACCACACCATATGAGTGACGATCGGCGCACGGTGATCGGGAATGACGACAACCTCCATGCCGTTATCGAGCAGGAAATCCGTCACCTTGCCGTCGTCCGGCTTGGTGTCGGCCAGAACCGGGCCGGTCATCACGAGAGCCAGCGCCAAGAGCGTTCCGCGCAGCCATTCAGCCTGAGATGTCATCAATGGCTCCAGGTGTCATGGGGTGGGACGATAGGCGGGGATTGCGAAACAGGCAAAGTGATTTGTTGGTCATTTTCGCGCGCAAAGGCGGCCGAACTCAGGCGGCTTCGATGAAGCGGATGACGGTCTCGCCGTAGCTGCGCTCGTCGACAACCGAAAAGCCCGGCCCTGCCTCGAAGGGCGCCACCGCCGCCTCCTCGACGACGCAGAGCCCGCCGGGCGCGAGCCAGCCGCCAGCCTTGGCCGAGCGCAAGGCACGCTCACCCAGGCCCTTGCCATAGGGCGGATCGGCGAATACCAGGCTGAACGCGGCCATCGTGCCCGCCTCGCCCAAAGCCGTGGCGTCGCGGCGGAATATCTTGGTGCGCCCGGTCAGGCCGAAGGCCTCGACATTGGTGCGGATCAGGCCGCGCCCTTCGGCCGATTCTTCGATGAAGACGCCGTAAGACGCACCGCGTGACAGCGCCTCGAGGCCGAGCGCGCCGGTGCCGGCGAACAGGTCGAGCACACGCGCCCCGTCCAGCCTATCGGGGAAGCGATGCGCCAGCACGTTGAAGACAGCCTCGCGCGTGCGGTCGGTCGTCGGGCGGATGGCGCTTGAACGGGGCGTCGCCAGCGGACGCCCGCGAAATTCACCGCCGACGATCCGCATTGCCTCCCCTTGATCCCCCAGGGCCACTGCGCGGCCGGTCGCCATCACTCTTGCCGGAATTTGGGCGTTCGCCACGCGGCTTGCCGAACGGCTTTGCGCCTCCGGGTTTTCCACCTCCCGGTCCACTGGCGGGCTTGCCATAGGACGGCTTGAACGAGGCCTTGCGTGCCTTGGTTTCGGCTGCCTTGGCGGCATCGGCCTCCGCCCTGCCTTTGCCGATCGGCCGCGCGCCTGGCGCCATCCAGACATTGGCCTTGCGCTGGCCCGGCGGCTCGATCGGGCGCTGCTCGCGTTCGGACTTCTTCCCACCGCCCGGTCTGCCGCCAAAGCCGCCTGGCCCGCTACGTTCAGATTTGGGGCCGCGATCGCCAAAGCCGCCGCGTTCGGGCCCGCTCCGTTCAGATTTGGGGCCACGCTCACCAAAGCTCTTTTCCGGCCCAAAGCTTCTGCCAGGACTTGTCGACAGCTTGCCCAGCGCCTCGTCGCGGCTGCCTTCGCGGCGCTTGCGGTTCTTGATCAATCCGCCTTCGCCGATCGGACGGCGTTCGCCGTCGCGGGTGAATTTCGGCCGCTCCGGTTCCTCTTCCCGCACCGCTTCACGCCGTACCGGCTTGTTGGAAAACGGCTTGGTGATCTCGGCGTCGAAATTGGCGCCGGATTCCTCTACCAGGCGTTCGCCGAGCTGGTCGCGCAGCACGCGGCCCTTGATCTCCAGCACATGGCCCTCGGGCAGGTCGTCGAGCTGGAACGGTCCGTATGAAATGCGGATCAGCCGTGTCACGTCGAGACCAAGCGAGCCCAGTATGTTCCTGACCTCGCGGTTCTTGCCTTCGCGCAGGCCGAGAGTCAGCCAGGCATTGGTGCCTTGCTCGCGGTCGAGCGTCGCCTCGATGGCGCCGTAGAAGACGCCGTCGACGGCGATGCCTTCGCGCAAGCCGGCGAGCGCACTTTCCTCGACCTTGCCGTGGACGCGCACGCGGTAGCGCCTGAGCCAGCCGGTGGCCGGCAATTCGAGCACGCGCGACAGGCCGCCATCATTGGTAAGCAACAGCAGCCCTTCGGTGTTGATGTCGAGCCGGCCGATGGTCATCAGCCGCGGCAGGTCGGCCGGCAGCACGTCGAAGACGGTCTTGCGGCCCTCGGGATCACGGTTGGTGGTGACCACGCCAGCCGGCTTGTGGAACAGGAACAGCCGGGTGCGCTCGATCGGCGGGATCTCCATGCCGTCGAGATGGATGATATCGCCGGGCATCACATTGAAGGCGGGCGAGGACAGCACCCTTCCATTGACCTTGACGCGGCCGGCTGCGATCAGCTCCTCTGCATCGCGGCGCGAGGCAAGGCCGGCGCGGGCCAGCCGCTTGGCAATGCGCTCGCCAGCCTCTTCCGTCGCCTCGGCGGGACGCGGGCGCGGCTTGAAACCACCGCCTGATGTCCCCTGGGGTCGATCACCGCCGAAATCGCGCTTGGGCCGATCGCCGAAGTCGCGCTTGGGGCGATCACTGAAGTCTCCCTTGGGACGGTCGAAGCGCCTTTCGCCACGCTCGCCTTCGGCAGCCGCCGGCCGGTCGCCGCGCGGCGCGTAGGGCTTGCGCGGACCTTCGCGCTTCTCATAAGGCTTGCCTTCCGGACGCGGCCCTTTGCCGAACGGCCTGTCGCCGCCCTTGAAGTCGTGCGTCGGCCGCTCGCCTTCGGCCGCCATCGGGCGGTCGCCCCGCGGCGCATATGGCTTGCGCGGCCCCTCGCGCTTTTCATAGGGCTTGCCTTCCGGACGCGGCCCTTTGCTGAATGGCCTATCGCCGCTTTTGAAGTCACGCTTTGGCCGCTCGCCATCAGCCGCCATCGGCCGGTCGCCGCGCGGCGCGTAGGGCTTGCGTGGACCCTCGCGCTTTTCATAGGGCTTGCCTTCAGGGCGCGGTCCCTTGCTGAACGGCTTATCGCCGCTTTTGAAGTCGCGCTTCGGCCGCTCGCCATCAGCCGCCATCGGTCGGTCGCCGCGTGGCGCGTAAGGTTTTTTCGCGCCGAAAGACGGCTTACCGCCTTTGCCGGCAGCGGCGTCACGACCACGCGGGCCCGACGGTTTCGGGCCGTTCTTGCGCGGGCCTTTTTGACCCGGGAATTTCTTGTTTTTGTCGTCCATGTGGCCTTTGCTCGTTTGGGCGGGTAGATAACAGGATCGCGCCTGAGTAGCGAGGAGATAATAGGAATGGAAACCGCTTGAGGCGGCCGGATTTCATGGCGCTGGCGCTGAAAGAGGCCGAAACTGCCGCCTTGCGCGGCGAAGTGCCGGTCGGCGCGGTCATCGCCAGCGGCGATACGGTCGTTGCCAGTGCCGGCAACCGCACCCGCGAGCTTGCCGATCCCACGGCCCATGCCGAAATGCTGGTGATCCGCGAAGCCTGCAGCAAGCTGTCGAGCGAGCGGCTCACCGGCCACGATCTCTATGTGACGCTGGAGCCCTGCGCCATGTGCGCCGGCGCCATTTCCTTCGCCAGGCTGCGCCGGCTCTATTTCGGCGCCGCCGACGAGAAGGGCGGCGCTGTGGTCAACGGCGTCCGCTTCTTCGCCTCACCGACCTGCCACCATGTGCCAGACATCTACCCAGGCATGGCCGAGAGCGACGCGGCGCTGCTTCTGAAGGATTTTTTCAGGGAGCGACGCGAACCGTAGCGGCGCCAGCTTTCCCTAGCAGCTTACCACGGCAGCCAGTCGAACATGCCGCCGCTCTTGTTCTTGGCGGCCGCTTCCTTCTTGAGGCGGCGTTCTTTCTTGTACTCGTCCTCGCCGAGATCGCCCGCAGGCGCGGTGCCGGCAGCGGCGCGGTATTGCACGGGCGGCTCGCTCAGATATTTGCGGGTGTTCGGGTCGCCCTGCTTGCCTTGGGCGAGGCGGCGCTTGACCTCGGCGGCGCGGCCCTTGTCCGAATCCGCCGGAGTCCAGGCCGGCGGATGGCTGGATCCCGACTGCGCCATCGCAGCCTTGATCGCCATTGGATCCGTCTGGACGTCATCGACGATCTGCGCCTGGTAGTCCGGATCGTCCTGATGGAGCGTGGCGTCGGCGCGCAGGCGAGCACGGCGTTGCTCCGGCGATTCGGGCCAATCGGCGCTCGCCGTCGCGATACTGTCTTGCGGCGGCGGCAGTTCCTTCTGCCCCGGCGCCGGCTTCACCAGCTCGGGACGCGGCTTGTAGTCGATCCTGTCCTTGTTCTTCGGCACGACTGAAAAAGCGCTGGTGAGATCGCCGGCAAGCTGTGCAGCGGCGGGCTTGTCGGTGCCGTAGGTCGGCGAGCCCATGCAGCCGGACAGGGCCAGGCCGGATACGACAAGCGGCGCCAGCAGCGCAACGCGCGCGCAAGTTCTTTCGGTCATGCCAAAAAGTCCCACTCTAGACAGCCTCTCGATCGCACCGGCCAAAAGGTCCGGTCCCCATCGCTTATGCTCTTCCGACGGAAATCCGGCGACAATTTGTCGTCCGGAGTTTCGCGTGTTTACCTCAACCACTCGTTAAGGGCAACGCGCGGGGGCCGATCAGCCGCCCGCCGTGGCATTTGTGCACCGATATGGCGGCTGTGCATGTCGTTATCCCAAAACCGCTCCACACTTTTGGGCGACATGCACCGATATGGCGGCTGTGCATGTCGTTATCCCAAAACCGCTTCACACTTTTGGGCGACATGCATCATATACGACCAAGCGACTTCAACTCGTGCAGCACAGCGGCATCCCGGGCCGAAACATCGGGGAATTCCGCGTCGCTGCCGACATCTGCGGTATAGCGCCATGAGCGCGCGCATTTGACCAGGCCCCGGTCCTCGGCCTTCTCGACCACGACGGCGACGCCCTTGACGTCGTCCAGCGTGAAGGCGCCAGAAGGCGCGCTGCCATGCGCAATGACCAGATCGCTGGTGATCGCCATCTCGGCCATGTCGACATCTGATATCGCCGCTTCGAGCGCCGCATCGTCGAGCGTGACGACCGGCACCGCTTCCAGCGACGAGCCGATGACCTTCTGGGCGCGTGCGATCTCCAGCGCGCCGGTGACGACACGGCGGACCTGCCTGACCTTGCGCCATTTTTCCGCCAGCGCCTCGTTCTTCCAGTCGGCCGGGATTTGCGGAAACTGGTCGAGATGAACCGAGACGGCGTCAGGATGACGGTCGAGCCAGGCTTCCTCCATCGTGAAGGGCAGCATCGGCGCCAGCCATTTCACCAGGCAGTCGAACAGATGGCGCACCACCTGAACGGAGGCCTTGCGCTTCACGCTGGACGGGGCCTCGCAGTACAGCGCGTCCTTGCGGATGTCGAAATAGAAGGCCGACAGCTCGACCACCATGAAATCGAGCAGCATGCGGGTGATGCGCTTGAACTCGAACGCGTCGTAGCCCGCGCGCACGACCTCATCGAGTTCGGAGAGCCGGTGCAGCATCAGCCGCTCCAGCTCCGGCATCTTGTCCAGCGGCACTTCCTCGCCATCGTCATGGGCAAGCGTGCCCAGCATCCAGCGGATGGTGTTGCGCAGCTTGCGGTAGGCGTCGATGTTGGTCTGCAGCACATTCTTGCCGAGCCGCTGGTCTTCCCAGTAATCGGTCGTCACCACCCATAGCCGCAGGATATCGGCACCCGACTGCTTGATGACGTCCTGCGGCACCACGGTGTTGCCGAGCGACTTCGACATTTTCCGTCCCTCCTCGTCCATGGTGAAGCCATGGGTGACGACGGTGTCGTAAGGCGCCCTGCCCCTGGTGCCGCAGCTTTCAAGCAGCGAGGAATGGAACCAGCCGCGATGCTGGTCGGAGCCTTCCAGGTAGACGTCGGCCGGCCACTTCAGGTCCGGACGATCCTCGAGCGTAAAGACATGGGTCGAGCCGGAATCGAACCAGACGTCGAGGATGTCCATAACCTGCTGCCATATCGAGGCATCGTGATTGCCAAGGAAACGCTCTTTGGCGCCGGCCGCAAACCAGGCGTCGGCGCCTTCCTTCTCGAAGGCATCCATGATGCGCTGGTTGACGGCCTCGTCGCGCAGGACGTTGCCGTCGGCATCGGCGAAGACGGCGATCGGCACGCCCCAGGCGCGCTGGCGCGACAGCACCCAATCGGGGCGCTCCTCGATCATGGCGCGGATGCGGTTCTGGCCGGCGGCCGGCACGAAGCGGGTGTCGTCGATCGCCTTCAAGGCACGGCTGCGCAGCGTCGTGCCGTCGCCCAGTTCCTTGTCCATATAGACGAACCATTGCGGCGTGTTGCGGAAGATGATCGGCTTCTTCGACCGCCACGAATGCGGGTAGGAATGCTTCAATCGCCCGCGCGCGAACAGCGCGTTGCGCTTGATCAGCTCGTCGATGACCGCCTGGTTGGCATTGCCCTTCTTGCCGTTGTCGTCGATGACGCGCGCAGCTCCGCCCTCGCGGTCCGGGCCAAGGCCCGGCGCATCCTTGGTGAAGAAGCCGGCATCGTCGACGGTGAACGGGATGGCGGTGTCGATGCCGCGCTGGCGCAGGTCCGACGCAGCATCCATCCAGGCGTCGAAGTCTTCGCGGCCATGGCCCGGCGCGGTGTGGACGAAGCCGGTGCCGGCTTCGTCGGTGACATGATCGCCGGCGAGCATCGGCACGGGGAAATCGTAACCGCCATTCAAACCTTTGAAGGGATGGGAAAGCGTAAGGCTTCCAAGCTCTTCGGCGGAAACGCTACGAAGACGATTCATCGTCACTTTGGCCTTGAGAGCGGATTCTTCCGCCAGAGCGTCGGCAAAGATCAGTCTTTCGCCGGACTGCGGGCCGAAAGCGTTCTCCGCTGCCGTGACCTCATAGAGGCCATAGTTGATGCGTGGCGAATAGTTGACGGCGCGGTTACCGGGGATCGTCCACGGCGTCGTCGTCCAGATGACAACGTGGGCCTCCAGCAAGTCCAGTGACGTCTCCGTCAGCTTTGGATCCAAGGCTGGCTGCCCATCTTCGACGTTGGTGACCTGACGAGCGAGGCTGACGACCGGAAACTTCGCCCAGATCGTGTCGCTCTCATAATCCTGGTACTCGACCTCGGCCTCGGCCAGCGCGGTGCGCTCGACCACGCTCCACATCACCGGCTTGGAGCCGCGATAGAGCTGGCCCGACGTGGCGAATTTCAACAATTCGCCGGCGATGCGCGCCTCAGCATGAAACGCCATCGTCGTATAGGGATTGTCGAAATCGCCGACGACTCCCAGCCGCTGGAATTCTGCGCCCTGCACCTTGATCCAGTGCGCGGCGAACTCGCGGCATTCCTTACGGAACTCGTTGACCGGCACCTCGTCCTTGTTCTTGCCCTTGGCGCGGTATTGCTCCTCGATCTTCCATTCGATCGGCAGGCCGTGGCAATCCCAGCCGGGCACATAGTTTGAGTCATAGCCGCGCATCTGGAACGAGCGGGTGATGACGTCCTTGAGGATCTTGTTCAGCGCGTGGCCGATGTGGATATTGCCGTTGGCGTAGGGCGGCCCGTCATGCAGCACGTATTTTTCGCGGCCGGCGGCGTTTTCGCGCAGCTTGCGGTAAAGGTCCATGTCCTGCCAGCGCTTGACCAGCAACGGCTCCTTCTCGGGCAAGCCGGCGCGCATCGGGAAGTCCGTCTGCGGCAGATAAAGCGTCTTGGAATAGTCGATCGTTTCGACGGCGTCGGTCGTTGGGGTGTCGGTCATTGGTCTGCCATATGCATTGCCCGGCGGCAAAAGAGCCCGGGTGTTGAACTATCATGATCTGGAAAAAGCGCGAGAGGCCGTGCGCAAAATTCCCGGCGGCTCCGGCGGCGGTCAGGCCGCCCGGAACACCGGGCTTGTAATTCGTATCGTCAGCGCGAGAAGGCGCGAAAAGCTCTTCATCGCAGGGCTTTTAACCGAGACAGCCGATATTGAAAAGCCCGAACTCTGATGCTTGCCCTAGGAGCGTGTACCAATTGCGTGGAAGACGAACCGCATCGCCTACGGCATAGTCGCCTGAGCCATGCGGCTGCGCGCAATACACAACCCGCGACATCACATCGAGAAATCAAACCGATAAGTCGTCGACACGCCGATCGTGAACTGGTTGCGGTCGCCGCGCTCCTTGACCAGGCTGGAATCGGCCGCCGGAGCCATCAGGCGCGAATATTCGCCGAACAGGCTGGCCGTCATCGGCTCGGTCACCTTCCAGGTCACCGCGCCACCAAGGCCCGCCGATCTCACCCCGCCGCCCGGATGGTATTCGCTGAGGCCCGAAGCCACGGCTTCCTCGGCATTGACGCCGTAATAGGCGTCGAAATAGTCCGATGAGGCGAACGAAACGCGCGGCCCGCCCGAAATCCTGACCTCCGGCGTCACATCATAAAAGGCGTCGGCGGCGATGTCGGCGACAAAGCCGCTATGGGCGCGAATGCCGTGCCGCAATTCGGCGCGAGCGCGCAACCAGTCAAAAGGATAGAATTCGAAGAAGCCGCCGGCCTCGCCGCCCCAGCGCACCGGGTCGAGGCCCTTCAGCTCGTCGGCGTCGCCGCCATCGCGCGAAAACAGGATCTTTCCGGTCAGGCCGGCGCGCAGGCCGCCATCGTCGATCAGCGCCAGCGAGATGTTGTCGTTGCGTGAGGTGAAGCGGGCCGCGGGACCCGCCTTGCCGAGCGAGATGATCGGCGAGGCGCTGAGCAGGTATTTCTTGCTGCCCTCGAAATCCGGCGCGACCATGCCGGTGGCGCCGACCGTCAGATACCAGTCGCCGGACAGCCAGCCCAAGGCCCCCTCGCCTGCTTCGGCGGCACCGGGCGCGCCAAGCATGAAGGTGGCCAAGACCAGCTGAAACACCCTGACAGAACGCATCGTCACTCCATACGCACGGAACACCGGCAGGAACAACCGGCCTGGCCAAGAGCCATGGCGCCGGTTCAGTAAACTTTGATTTAAATTCGAAACGCTTCCTCGCTTTTTTGGCATGCGTCTGGCGCACGCTGCTCGCTGGACGGGCAAGGCCTTCGGCGCTACCCTCCAATTGGCAAGATGCCAGGCAACTTCGATGGAGATGGCGGCAATGACCCTGCAAGGCGATGTTTTAAAGGATGCGATTGGGCAGACACAGGCGAAATGGGGGTGGTTCGTCGGGCTCGGCGTGCTGCTGTTGATCCTCGGCGGCATCGCCTTCGGCAATCTGTTCATTGCCACGGTCGCCTCGGTCTACGTCGTCGGCTGGCTGATGCTGATGGCCGGTGTCATCGAGATCATGCATGCCTTCGGTGTGAAGACATGGAGCCGGTTCTTCTATTGGCTGCTCAGCGGTCTTCTCTATGCAGTCGCCGGGTTCTTCGCCTTCTATAATCCGCTGCTGGCCTCGGCGGTGCTGACCTTCCTGCTGGCGGTCGCCCTTCTCGCTTCAGGCGTGCTCAGGGCCTGGGTCGGGTACAAGCACAGACCGGCCAAGGGTTGGGGCTGGCTCGTTGCGGCGGGTGTCATCAGCGCGCTGGCAGGCCTGGTCATCGCCATGGGCTGGCCAGTCAACAGCGTATGGGTGCTGGGACTGTTTCTCGCTATCGACCTGATCTTCCAGGGCTGGGCCTTCATTGCCGTCGGCCTGGCGCTGAAGAAATAGGTTCTTGTTTTAGCATGATCTTGTCCGAAAACCGGTTCCCACTTTTTGGGATCATGCTTTAGAAAGCAATGGCCGCGTCGAGCTCGGAAAGCGGGCTGACGCCGGCCAGCAGCGCCCTCGCCTCCGCTTCGTCGCGTTTCATCTGCGCGACCAGCGCGTCGAGCCCGTCGAACTTCACCTCGGCGCGCAGGAAGCCGAAGAAGGATACCGCGCATATCTCACCGTAGAGGTCGCCGTAAAAATCGAAAACGAAGGTTTCCAGAAGCGGCGTGCCGTTGTCGTCGACGGTCGGGCGGCGGCCGAAGCTGGCAACGCCGTCATGAAGCTTGCCGTCGGCGCGACGGAAGCGGACGGCATAAATCCCTTCCTTCAGAGTGGCTTCCGGCGAAAGCCTCATATTGGCGGTTGGAAAGCCCAGCGTCCGGCCAAGCCGTTGGCCGCCGATCACCTCGCTCTCGACCGTGAAGCGATAACCGAGCAGGCCGGCGGCCTCGGTCACCTCGCCCTCGCCGAGCTGCGCGCGAATGCGGCTCGACGACACCACCTCGGCGCCCTCGTCGCGAAACGCGTCGACCAGCGTGACACCGAAGCCGTGGCGTTCGCCGGCCGCCATCAGATAGGCCGGGCCGCCCTGCCTGTCCTTGCCGAAGTGGAAGTCGAAGCCGGTCACGGCGTGAACGATGCCGAGATTCCTGTCCAGCACGTCGGTCACGAACGCTTCCGCCGACAGCGCGGCGAAGTCGCGCGTGAACGGCTGTTCGACGAGTGCGGCAAAGCCTAGATACGACAGCAGTCGTGCCTTCATCGGCGGCGGCGTCAGCACGAACAGCGGTATATCAGGCCGGAACACCTTTCTCGGATGCGGCTCGAAGGTCAGCACCAGAGCCGGCACGTCGCGCTGGCGGGCCTCGGCAAGCGCGCGCTCGAGCACGGCCTGATGGCCGCGGTGAACGCCGTCGAAATTGCCGATCGCCACCACGCCGCCGCGCAAATGGGCCGGCAGCGGCGAGATTGCAGAAACGCGTTCGAAGGCTTGCGTCATTTCGAGGCTTCCGTCATCGAGCGACCCTACCGCAGTCTCGGAATGACCGCGACCGGCCGGTAGCCGTGCTTTTCCAGAAAGGCAATTAGCCTGGCCGGATCCGGTTGTAGCGGATCGCCATAGTCGCGGGCATGGATGCCGCCCGATACGTAGAGCACGTCGAAGCCGTTGTCGGCAGCACCTTTGATGTCGGTCATCATGCCATCGCCGATGGCCAGCACGTCCGAGCGCTCGATCGGGCCGCCGAGCAGTTCGGCGATCTCTTTCATCGCGACGTCATAGACGGGGGCATAAGGTTTTCCGGCGATCAGCGTGCGCCCGCCGAGCTGGGCATAGTCGCGGGCCAAGGCCCCTGCGCACCATATCATCCGCTCGCCGCGCTCGACCACGATGTCGGGATTGGCGCAGATGAACGGCAGGTTCCTGGCGCGCAACCGCCGCAGAAGTTCGGCGTAGTCTTCCGGCTTCTCCACCTCGTCGTCGAACAACCCGGTGCAGACCACGCCGGACGCCTCGAACTCCTCGACGAGCTCGACATCAAGACCGTCATAGAGCGTGAGATCGCGATCACCGCCGATGTGGAAGATTTTTCGCGGCCCCTCGATGATCAGGTCGCGGGTCACGTCGCCGGACGTGACGACGCGGTCATAGGCGCTTGGGGGAACACCGATCGCATTCATCTGCGCCACCACGTCGGTGCTTCGCCGCGGCGAATTGGTGATCAGCACGACAGGTATTTTCGCCTCGCGCGCAGTGGCCAGCGCCAGAGCCGCGGCCGGAAAATGCCGTTCGCCATTGTGAACCACGCCCCAGACATCGCACAGGATGGCCGAATAGGCTCCCGACAAATCTGCGAGCGAGCCGATGATGTCGGGTGAATCCGCCATACTATTTTTCCCAAGTCATGATCGGCCGCTACCGACGGTCCGTGCGGCAGGCCCGCATTAACCGAAGCGCTTGATCCTGTCACCAGCTTTCGCAACGTTCAGGATTGCCTGGCGATGATCAAGGCAGGCGCACAAAGCATAAAAGCCGCCTCTTTCCAGAGGTTTAGCCCATTGCGGAGTCTTCCCCGGGGTCCAATCGTGGGCAGCACTGCCGCCATCTGCGGCATGGTTAACGAGCTTTAAAAAACTGTGCCGATCTTGGACATATTTTAGCAATCTGAAATTTAACTATTGGTGGCATCGTTCGCCGACAAAGGGTTCTGGCGGGGTTCTGAAGGCAATGTTCCGTAAATTCGGTAGGGACCGGCGTGGCAACTATACGCTCATGACGGCCATCACGATTGTGCCGCTCATGGGGGGCTTGGCGCTCAGCGTCGATTACTCGGAACTGCTCCGCCAGAAGCACGGTACGTTGAACGCCCTTGACGCCGCCGGCCTCGCCACCGCTCAGCACATCGTCGCCGGCGCAAGCGACGCCGACACCGTGGCCTTTGCCAAGACCTTCTTCGAAGCCAATCTTGGTCCCGTCGATCCGGCGAATACGTCGCTTACCGTCACCCTGCCCAACAACAATGCGGGTGGCGGCACGTTGAAGCTCTGCAGCGCCCTGACGTATACGCCTTATTTCCTGCCGGCTGCCGCCATGCTGACGGGTGGGAGCGGCACAGCCTTCACGGCTTGCTCGGAAATCCGCCTCAAGAACACGCTGGAAGTAGCCCTTGTGCTCGACAATTCCGGCTCGATGAACAACCTCGGTTCCGGCACCGGCGTGAAGCGAATAGACCTGCTGAAGACTGCCGCCAAGCAGCTTGTCGACACGCTGGCGCTGCAGGCACAGCAGATGAAGCAGGTCAGCAAACCGGTGCAGTTCTCCCTCGTGCCGTTCGCTGCTTCGGTCAATGTCGGCCCCACCCATGACCAAGAAGGCTGGATGGATCAGGACGGCATCTCCCCGATCCAGCACGAGGATTTCGATTGGACGACGATGACCCCCGCCAACAATCCGGACAAATACGCCGAGAAGCTCAACGGCGTCTGGTACAAGCGCGGCACCGGCTGGGGCGACACTCAGGATCAACCACTGACCCGCTTCAGCCTTTACGCCGACATCACGGTCGAGTCCGGCCGCGAAGAAGTGCCTAACACGAAACAGTACATCTGCGACACCTATAACAAAAAAGGCAACTGCAGCAGCGGCCATTGGACCACCCCGGAATACATCTACACCACCAGCCGCTATGCGAGCTGGCAGGGTTGCGTGGAGGCGAGGCCGTACCCGTATAATAACGACGACACGACGCCGACCAGCGCCGCGCCTGCCACGCTGTTCGTGCCAATGTTTGCGCCGGACGAAGCTGGCACCCTCTGGCTCGATTTCGACCGAGACGGTGTCAACGACGCGACCTACCTGTCCTATAGCTACGGCAACAACTGGTGGGCCGACTGGCCGTATTACAGCGATAGCCCAACCGCCTCGCAGCGGCAGTCGGACATGCGCAAATATTTCCTGGTGAAGCCTTACGGTTCGAAGTCGGCTGCCGCGGGCGACGGCCCGAATGCGTCCTGCACGACCAACCCGGTCACGACGCTCAAAGACGTAAGCCAGCTTGCCCAGAAAGAGGAGATCAACGACGCCATCGACGCCATGGCACCGAACGGCAACACCAACGTGCCGGAAGGCCTTGCCTGGGGCTGGCGGACGGTGTCGAGCAACGAACCTTTCACGGAAGGCCGACCGAACGCCGAAAAGGGCAACGACAAAGTGGTCATCGTGCTGACCGACGGCGCCAACACCTACAGCGCCGTCAGCGACAGCGACTATGCCAATAACAGGTCGACCTATGCCGCTTACGGCTACACCGGCCTCACATATCCAGGGTCGGGAAGCGTGACGCGCCTGTTCATGAACACAAGCACCGACATCGGCAAGACGACCTATACCGGCGGCAACTACACGGCCGCGCTGGACGAGCAGATGCAGACCCTTTGCGCCAATGCGAAGAATTCGAACGTTCTCGTCATGACCGTTGCGCTCGACCTGTCGACCACCGACGCCGGCGACAAGAAAGCGCTCGACGCCCTGAAGGCATGCTCCTCGGACTCGCGCTTCCGCAAGGATCCCACCGATCCGACCAAGCCGGCCAAGCTGTTCTGGAACGCTACCGGGGCGACTCTGTCAGACAATTTCAAGGAAATCGCCAACGAATTGTCGAACCTGCGCATCGTCGGCTGAGGGGCGCCATCGCCCAGAAATGACAGGTTGGCAGGACAAAGGGGGCGAAGGATCGCTGACCTAACCGTTCTTCCGGCTGACAGCGGGGCTGGCGCAAAGGCTATCGCCACCTTGCCCTTGCGGCGGTCGAACGGACATGGTGAGTGTCCCCACCGCCACCGGAGATGCGCCCGTGCCCGACGCCGCCAACCATCTCGCCTTCGCGCTGGTCTGCCTTGGCATGGTGCTGACGCCTGGCCCGAACATGATCTATTTGATCTCGCGGTCGCTGTCACAGGGGCCGAAGGCCGGCCTGATTTCGCTCAGTGGCGTGGCGCTCGGCTTTGTCTTCTACGTGTTGTCGGCGGCATTCGGCATCACCGCGCTGCTGCTTGCCGTGCCTTACGCCTATGACGTGCTGCGCTTTGCCGGCGCGCTCTACCTCTTGTGGCTTGCCTGGCAAGCAGTGAGGCCAGGCGGACGCTCGCCGTTCCAGGTTCGGGAACTGCCGAAGGACAGGCCGCGCAAACTGTTCGCCATGGGCCTGATGACCAATCTGCTCAACCCGAAGGTGGCGGTGCTTTATCTGTCGCTGCTGCCGCAGTTCATCAGCCCCGGTAAGGGCCACGTGCTGTCGCAGCTTCTGGTGCTCGGCACCACCCAGATCGCGATAAGCCTCACCGTCAACGCGATCATCGCGGTCACCGCCGGCTCGATCGCCGTCTTCCTCGCCGGCCGGCCGCTGTGGCTGGTGATCCAGCGCTGGATGATGGGCACGGTGCTGACCGTGCTGGCCCTGAAGATGGCGACCGACGCGCAGCGTTGACTTGAGCATCGGATCCAAAAGCATGCCCTCGGGCCTGACCCGAGGGTGGATACCGGTTTTGGGAAAATCCGATGCTCAAACAAAAAGATAGAGCGGCGGCACCGCTGCGCTTGCTTACATCGGCCGCCGGTCCTGCTGCACCCGCTCCGGCTCGACCACCCTGCGATAGAGATGCCACGTCGCATGGCCAAGCACGGGCATGACGACGGCGAGCCCGGCAAACAGCGGGATCGAGCCGATGACCAGCAGCACGGCGACCATCAAGCCCCACAGCGCCATCTGCAGCGGGTTAGCCATCACCGCCCGTGCCGAGGTCTCGATTGCCGAGACAGCGCCGACATCGCGGTCGAGCAGCAGCGGAAAGGCGATGACGGTCGTCGCCAGCACGATCACGGCGAAAACGAACCCAGCCGCATTGCCGAGCAGGATCAGCGTCCAGCCTTTGGTCGTCGTCAGCACCTCGCGCACAAAGCCGCCGATCGAGGCCGGCGGCTGATTGCCAAACAGGCTGGTGTAGATGGATTGCGCGGTGAACAGCCAGAGCAGGAACAGTGCCACCAGCATGACGCCGATGACCGCGATCGCGGGCAGCGCCGGCGAGTGACGCACATCGAGCGCGTGCCACCAGGACGTGTCCATGCCGAGTTCGCGGCGGCGGCTGATCTCGTAGAGCCCGATCGCGGCGAAGGGTCCAAGCAGGGCGAAGCCGGACATCAGCGGGTAGAGGAGCTGGATGGCATAGGACCCGGATGTCGTCCACTGCGCCAGGATCAATCCGACCACCGGATAGATCAGGCACAGGAACACGTAATGCGATGGCTTGGCCCAGAAATCCTCGACGCCGAGCCGCAGCACATCCATCAGGTCCGCCGTCGTGATGCGGCGCACCGTGGGCTGCACGTGCATTCCACGTGCGTCCGACATGACATGAAAGCTTGCCATGACCATTCTCCCGTGTGTCGGGGCGGTCACCGCCAGGATGGCCGCCCGTAGCTGCCACTTCTCGTACAAGCACTATGATAGTCGATTTAGGGGTGATTGTCGCCAAGTCGACGGTCGCGATGGTAAATCCGGCTAGAGCGGGATGCATTTGGGTTGAACGGGGCATCCCGCTTTATCTGTGTTTCAGCCGCATTTGTGCGACGCCAAGTGTAACCACTTGGCTGCAAAATGCTCTAGAGATTTCCGACGCCGCCATCGACGAGCAGTTCCGTGCCGACGACGAAGCTCGACTCATCCGAGGCCAGAAACACCGCCGCCTTGGCGAGCTCCCAGGGTTTGCCCATCCGGCCGATCGGCACCAGCGCGCGTATCCGATCGCCCAGCGCCTTCTCTTCCGCTTCGGGCAGACCCAGCTTGCCCAGGGCCGGCGTCTCGGTCGGGCCGGGGCTGAGGCCATTGACGCGAATACCGCGCTCGATCATCTCCCCCGAGAGGGTGCGCGCCAATGACAGGAGACCCGCCTTGCTGGCGGCGTAGGCGCTGCTCTGGGGCAGGCCGATATGGGCACTGACCGAGCCGCACAGAATGATCGACGACGGGTTGGAAAACATCGGCAACAGGGCCTGGATCAGAAAGAACGGCCCCTTCAGGTTGGTCTGCATCAGACGGTCGTAGACCACCTCGTCCCAATCCTGCAGCGGCTGGTGCATCACATCGCCGGCGTTGACGTTGAGTATATCGAGCCGAGGCCAGCGCTGCGCAAGCTCGGCGGCAAGCGCACGCTGATCGGCGAGATTGCCGGCATCATTCCTGATCACCTGCGCCGATCCGCCCAGCTCGCGCTGCGCAGCGTCGAGCCCGGACGGGTTTCTGCCAGTGATTGCCACCGTAGCGCCCTCGGCCAGAAACTGGCGCGCGGTTTCGAGACCGATGCCGCTGGTTGCCCCGGTGATGAGGGCATATTTGCCTTTTAAGCGACCCATGATTTGCCTTCCCAATGAGATGAGAACGGCATTGTTTGCATGATAGTATGCTTTGTATAGTAGGCACCGAATGGGTACTAAAGGAAATAATTTCATGGCACAGGCAAAAGCCATCGAGGTCCCGCCAATCGAAGGCGGAAATGGCGCGACCGATCGTTGCCCGATGATCGATTTCGTCAATCTGGTTTCGGGAAAATGGGCCATTCCCATTCTTTATCGCCTGATCGTCACCGGTTGCCCGATCCGCTTCGGCGAGCTCCAGCGGGCCGTCGCGCCGATTACGCAAAAGGAGCTCACGCGGCAGCTGCGCCTGTTCGAACATCGCGGCCTGGTCTATCGGAGGGTCTATGCCGAGATGCCGCCGCGCGTGGAGTATGAGATAACGCCGCTGGGCAGAACCTTGCGCGGCACGCTGGATTCGCTGGCCCACTGGATGCGTGTCAACGCATCCCACCTGATCACCTGACTTGACGGATTCTCCACCCTGCCCGACCAAGCCACAGCCGGTCACCGCGCGGCGCCACACTTTGGCGCCGCGCGGTGAGACGCGTGACAAAACTAGGCAGCGAAGCGTTCGATCACCTCGGCCAATGGAACATGGCCGAGGCAGGCGCCCGAACCAGCGAGCTTTTCGCCATCCTCGATGGCTTGCGCATATCGCACGGCCGGATCGGCTTCGATCCTGCCGCGCAACGCAGCCAGCTTGGGGTAGCTCGTCGCGTCGACGGCCTGGTGGAATCCCGCCCAACGTGCCACGCCAATCAGCGTGGTGTCGGCAAGCGTCAGGCGGTCGCCGACCAGAAAGTCGGTGTCGGCGATCATCGCCTCAAGCCGGTCATGGCGTTCGGTAACGGCCTTGCGGCCGAAGTCGCGCAAGGTCGCCAGCAGGACAGGCTCGGCCGATTCCATTTCATATGCGGCCCAGAGTGGGGTGAAAGCGGCGGTGAAGCCGGTGTTCACGAAAGCCATCAGCTGATGCATCCGATCGGCTTCCGGCGAGCGAGGGTCGAAGCTGATACGACGTTGCGTGTCGCGGGCTTCGAGCCAAGCGGCAATCGCCATGGTCTCGGTGAGCACCTTGCCTTGGTCCGTGATCAACACCGGCGTTTCCTGACGGCCGTTGATGCTGGCATAGGCGTCGTTCTTCATTTCAGCGAGCATGTCGACGCGGCACAGGCGGTAGGGCTGTCCGACGCGTTCAAAAGCAGCGACAAGCCCCATCGAACTTCCCGCCGGGATGCCGTAAAGGAGGATAGGTTCCATTTCTTTGTCTCTTCCATGATTTAGGGATCACGCTGCGCAGCGAAACTTGACCCTAAACGCTGGTCGCCCCATGTAAATTACGCACTATTCTGTAACCAGGTCCCCGCCATGAAAGATGTCGTCTCACGCTGCCCGATCGAAGAAACCATGCGTGTGCTCAGCGGTCGCTGGCCCACTTTGCTGCTTTACTATCTGAAAGACGGGACCAAGCGCTTCAGCGATCTGAGGCGTGACAACCCGACCGTATCGCACCGCATTCTGGCGCTGGAACTGCGCAAGCTGGAAGAGGCCGGGATCGTGCGGCGAACGGCGCATGCCGGCTATCCGCTACGCGTGGACTACGACCTCACAGCGCCTGGCCTGAAGCTTGTGCCGCTCATCGACGCCCTGGGCGACTGGTGGGAAGTTATCGAGGACGATCGGGCCGGCCGGGTCGGGTCGGCGGCGGAAGCCAGGCTGGTGAAGGCGGCCTAGTGGTGAAAATCTGACGCTTGATAGCCTGAGGCTGGGCAACCGCTTTGGGTAGGATCTGCCGGCCGGGTCGGATACCGGAATGCGCAGGCAGCGCCAGAAGCGCGGGTAGCGCCAGAGGCCGTCATTGCCGAATTGTGCCGTCACGACACTTTGCTCACCGTCACCGGCGTGTATCGCCTTCAACCCTCAGGAGTTTCGTGGCCGCATGACGCGCATCCGCATCCAGGTCGATCTTGCTGCGTGACTTCAGATCGAATCGTACCGTAACGGTCAACGAGCGCGCATGCAGTACTTCGTCCAGCCACGCATTTCATGCAGATAAGTCAGCGACGACCTCCCGACCTTTTCGACAACGGTGCGGACGGTGATCAGCGTTCCCGCCGCGGTTTCATGCGTGTAGTCGATCTCCATCCTGACGTCCGCCCAGCCGAGTGACGGCGTCAGACGGGGATCGGCAATCCTGCCGAGTAGCTGGAAACTGGCGTCGTCGAACATGGCGACGTAGTGACGGACGTTGAGGTGGCCCATCGCGTCGCACATCCAAGGATGCACCACGCCGACATAGGTTTCGATGCCGGGGGCCGTCAAAACCCGACCTCGTTTGCGCCCTTGAGATCCAGCAGCTGACGGGCTTCGTCCGGCGTTGCGATTTCAAGCGACAATTCGTTGAGGATCCGCTTTATCTTGGCAACCTGCTCGGCATTGCTCCTGGCGAGCGTGCCCTTGCCGACATAAAGGCTGTCTTCCAAACCGACGCGCACATTGCCGCCCATGATCGCGCCCATCGTGCAGAGGCTCATCTGGTGCTTGCCTGCGGCAAGGATCGACCAGAGATAGTCGTCTCCGAACAGTCGCTCCGCCGTCCTGCGCATGTGCATCATGTCTTCTGGGTCGGCGCCGATTCCGCCCAGAAGTCCGAAGATCGTCTGAACGAAAAGCGGCGGTTTCAGCAGCTTCCGGTCGAGAAAGTGCGCAAGCGTGTAGAGGTGACTGACATCATAGCACTCGAACTCGAACTTCGTGCCATAGGCTTGGCCGACCTCGACGATGATGCGCTCGATCTGCTCGAACGTGTTGGAGACGATGCCCTTCTTCGTATCTTCCAGGTAGCCCTTCTCCCAGTCGTACTTCCATTCGGTATATTTCGGCGCGATGTGGTGCAGGGCGAAATTCATCGATCCCATGTTGAGCGAGCAGAGTTCCGGCTTCGAAGCGTGAGCGGCCTCAAGGCGCTCTTCAAGGGTCATCTTCAGCCCGCCGCCGGTGGAGATGTTCATCACGGCGTCGGTCTGCTGCTTGATGCGCGGCAGGAAGTCCATGAAGAGCTTGGGATCGGGCGTCGGTTTGCCCGTCTCGGGGTCGCGGGCATGCAGATGGATCACCGAGGCGCCGGCTTCGGCGGCGCCGACGGCCGCATCGACGATCTCGGACGGCGTTATCGGCAGATACGGGCTCATCGTCGGTGTGTGGATCGAGCCGGTGACCGCACAGGTGATGACGACTTTCGGCGATTTCTTCATGGTTGGAGTCTCCCTTGTCTGCCTTTTGTTGTTATCTATCGAGCGCGAGGCAATCCTCGCGACCACAGCCCAACCGAACCGCCTCGCCCGCATTGAGTTCGAGGTGAGACGACGATGCGGCAAGCTTGACAATGAATTTCAGGCCGCTCTCCGTCACTGCGACGAGCCGGATGTGATCGCCGACATAGACGGATTGGACGACGGTCGCCGCAATCACGTTGAGAGCGGTGGCGCCATCCTGCAACATGGACATGCGCTCCGGCCTGATCGACAGCGTCACCCTGGCGCCCGCGGAGAGCGTCGCGCCGTAGGACATGGCGTTCAACACCATATCGCTGTCATCGAGATGGACGGCCACGCCACCATTTTCACCGCCGGTAAGCACGGTGCCGGACATGCGGTTGTTCTCGCCGATGAAGCTTGCGACAAAGCTGGCCGCCGGACGCTCATACAGTTCGCGCGGCGTCGAAAGTTGCTCGATGCGGCCGGCGCTGAACACCGCGATCCGGTCCGACATGGTGAGCGCTTCGGTCTGGTCGTGTGTCACATAAACGAAAGTGACGCCAAGCCGGGCATGGATGTCCTTGATCTCGAACTGCATCTGCTCGCGCAGCTGCTTGTCGAGGGCGCCGAGCGGTTCGTCCATCAAGACAAGGTTTGGCTCGAAAATCAAAGCGCGGGCAACGGCGACGCGCTGTTGCTGTCCACCCGAAAGCTGCGCCGGACGCCGATTGCCGAATTCGGGCAGCTGAACCATGTCCAGAACGTTCCTGACGCGTCGCGTGACCTGCTCGCGGCCGAGCTTGCGGACTTCGAGCGGAAAAGCCAGGTTTTCGGCGACCGTCATGTGCGGGAACAGCGCGTAGTTCTGGAATACCATGCCGATGCCGCGACGATTGGCAGGAACATTGTCGATGCGCTGCCCATCGATGAGGATTTCGCCCTCGGTCGTATCCTCGAACCCCGCCAGCATCATCAACGCGGTCGTCTTGCCAGACCCGGAAGGCCCTAGCAGGGTCAGGAATTCGCCGCGCATGATTTCGAGGTCGAGCTGGCGCACCGCCTGGACCGTCTGCCCGTAGCGCTTGCTGACGCCGCGAAACTCGACATGAACCGGGCCACGCTGAGATTCGTCCATCACCGTGCCTGCGCCTTCGGCTCACGACGGGCCAATGTCCGGCGCATGCGGGCAGGCTGAGCCTCAGCCGCTGCCGCGGCGCGAAGAATGATGTCGGCAGCTTCGCGCAGATCGGCTACCAAGGCTTTACGCGCAGCTGCGCCATCGGCGCGGCGCAAGGCGGCGAGCATGTCGTCGTGATGGTCCAGGCCCAGTCCATAGGTCACGTCCGAGCGGACGATGTTCAGGAACGGTCCTGCCTGCAGCCACAATTTCTCGATGATCTGCTGGACGACAGGCGATCGCGCGGCGTGGTACATGGTGAAATGGAAGCGCCTGTTCAAGCCGAGATAGTCAGCCATGACGTTCCTCTCGACGCAGTCGCGCATCAGGCTGTTCAGCTTCGCCAATTCATCAAGCTCGTTGGGCGTGATGGTCGTCGCCGCCCACTCGGCCGCCGTGCCCTCGACGCTGCAGCGCACACGCACCAGATCCGAGATACGTGCCACCGTGGCCTCAGGGACGATGACGCCCCGGTTTGGGTGGTCGAACATCGCCTCGTCGCTGACGAGTTGCCGCAAGGCCTCGCGCACCGGCATGGCGCTGGTCCGGTATTGCTCGGCGAGCCGACGCACGACCAGCCTTTGGCCGGGCAGGAAATCGCCGTTCATTAGCGCTTCCTTCAAGCCCGCATGCACACGAACATGAGCGGTCTTTTGCGCGGCGGAGCCCACGTCGATGTTCTTGCGATCGAGCATCAGTTGGTCCGGCGCGGCAGTACTTTGAGGTTGCTCGACAGGAAATCGTCGAAGGCGGCGGTAAAGCCGGCGAGTTCGGCGTCTCCGAATGGTAGCGACAGCGCCAGCATGCCGCGCGGGGTCACGTAGTATCCGCGCAACAACATCTCGACATGCCACAGGGCAATCACCGATGGATCGGCGTTGTCGAGCGGCGCCGGCGTCTCAACGGGCCCCTTGACGAAATGCAGGTTCATCAACGACCCGCGCCCAATGACGATACCTTCGACGCCTTGCCTTTCAAGTGAGACGTTCATCGCTTCACGCAACCTGTCGCCGCGCGCGTTGATCGCGCGGCTCGCCTCTTGCGTCAGCACCTGCGTCAAGCCGGTGTAGCCAGCAGCCATGCTCAGAATGTTGTTGTTGAAAGTCCCGCCATGCGAGAACGCACCAGGCGAGGCCGGATCGAAGCGATCGATGAGGTCGGCGCGCCCGCCGAAGGCGCCAAAACTGGCACCGCCGCCGATATATTTTCCGAGCGTCACGAAATCGGGAAAAACTCCGTGCGCGCCATGGAGCGCGCGATAGTCGAGCCGCGAGGTCATCACCTCGTCGAAAATCAGCAGCGCGCCAGTTTCTTTCGTCGCCGCACGCAGCGCCTCCAGGAACTCACGCGTCGCCGGGATGCAGCCGCCGCCGCCCAACATCGGCTCGACGATGACGGCGGCAAGGTCGCTGCCCTGCTCCCTGACAAGCGCCGCGGCACCGGCAATGTCGTTATAGTCGGCGAAAATGAAGGGGAACGGCAGATTGAGCGGCGAGCCGCCATGCGCAAAGGTCAATACGCCGCCATGATAGCCCTCGCGGAAGGCGAGTATGTTCGAGCGTTGCGTGATGGCGCGGGCCGCCGAAATCGCCATGACGTTGGCTTCAGTGCCGGAATTGCAGAAGCGCACGCGCTCGATGGCGGGAAAACGGTCGACCACGGCCGCTGCAAGGCGCGCCTCGTAGCGGTTGGGCGCACCAAGCAGGATGCCGCCCTGGATAACGTCCACAAGAGCTGCAGAAATCGCCTTGTCGGAGTGGCCGTAGAAGCCGGCGCTGTATTCCGAAACCAGGTCGACATAGGTATGGCCGTCGAAATCCGTGACCCTGCAGCCTTCGCCGGAAACAAACGAGACGGGAAATGGCGGATACCAGAGCACAGCCCTCGTATTGCCGCCCGGCAAGGATGCCGCAGCCTCATTCTGACGCGCCAGGCTGTTCGGGTTGGCATCCGCAAAACGCTGTCGCGCCTCGTCTAGAACGGCTGCGAGGCTGACATTGGAGCGCACGTCTCTATTGCCTTGCAGCATTCGATCAAATCCTGATAAATTTTCAACTATCTCGGACCTTATCGCAAATTCCTGTTGCTAATCAATCCATTTTGCGTTTGAAATTTGATCAAATCCACAACCATAAGAAAGGGGAACTGCTATGAGGACTTATCTGCAAATCGTATCTGCCGCCGCGATCTGCTTCGCGACCTCAACTTTTGCCGCGTCCGCGGCCGATCCCGTCACAGTGGTCGGCTGGGGTGGTACATGGGACAAGGCCTACAAGGACGGGGTCTGGGACAAGTACACCGAGCAGACCGGAACTCCGATCATCATGGAAGAATGGGGCGGCGAAGTCGCCAAGGTTCGCGCCCAGGTGCAGGCGGGCAACATCACCTATGACGTCGTCTCGGTCGAAGCGCCCGCCATGGAAGTCGGCTGCGCCGAAGGCCTGTTCGTTCCGCTGACGCCGGAAATCACAGGCGACGCGGCCAATTATCTGCCGGGCACCCTGCACGAATGCGGCGTCGCGTCCGACACATGGGCAACGATCCTCGCCTACAACACGGATGTCTACAAGGGCGACGCCGCGCCGAAGAGTTGGGCGGATTTCTGGAACGTCGAGAAATTTCCGGGAAAGCGCGGCCTCTACCAGCAGGCGCAGTTCACGCTTGAAAATGCGCTAATGGCCGACGGCGTGAAGCGCGAGGACATGTACAAGGTGCTAGGCACGCCGGAAGGCGTCGACCGGGCTTTCGCCATGCTCGACAAGATCAAGCCGCACGCCGTCTGGTGGTCCACCACAACGCAGGGCATCCAGAACCTCGACAGCGGCGAAGTGGCTCTCAGCGATGGGTTCAATGCGCGCATCACCAACGAAGTCATCAACGAGAAGAAGCCCTACGCGATCGCATGGGACGCCGGCTTCTTCTACGGCACCGACTACTGGGCCGTGGTGAAGGGCGCGCCGCACCAGCAGGGCGGGCTGGATCTCCTCAAGTGGTTTTCCATCCCGGAAAATCAGGCCGGCTTCTCGAAGCTCTATGCCTATGGCACCGGCCGCAAGGAAGCCGCCGATCTCATTCCCGCGGATTAGAAAGCCAACCTGCCGACGTCGCCGGAGCACCTGCAGCACGGGGCATCCTATGACAACGACTTCTGGACCGAGCACAAGGAAGCGCTGGAAGAACGCTTCAAGGCCTGGCTCGCGAAGTAAGCCAAGCATGCTGGTCGGGACAAAGCCGGCTATGAAGCGGCGCCAACGGGGCGGCATGCTCGCCCTGTTGACGGCTCCGCTTGTTCTGTTCGTCGTCATTCTGTTTCTGTGGCCCGTGGCGCGCTTCCTCGCTCTGGCCGTGGACAACTCGGATTTCTCGAACAACCTGCCGCGCACAATTGCCGCTCTGGCCGACTGGAAAGCGGAGAGCGGCCTGCCTGACGAACCTGTCTTTGCAGCACTCGTCGAGGACCTCGCCGACGCGCGGCGCGCCGGGAAGGAAGGCGTCCTTGCGCAACTCGTCAACCAGCGCGTCGTCGGCAGCCGCTTCCTCGTCATCAAGACGGCAAAGGATGCGGCCGACGGCAAGCTCGACATGCGCCCCGTGCGCGACGAGGTGCTCTCCAAACAGGCTGGCTGGAAAAATGTCGATCTCTGGCAGGTCATAGCGCGTCAGCAAAGCGCGCGAACGGACTATTATCTGCTTGCGAGCCTCGACCTGAAGCGAGGGGCAGACAATACGATCGAGGCCGTTTCTGACGACCGCGCCATCTTCGTCGACGCGCTGCTGCGCACGATCTGGATCAGCATCGTGGTGACCGTCATCTGCGCGGTGCTCGCCGTGCCGCTGGCGCAAGCGATCGTCAGCGCGCCGCAAGTCTGGTCGAAGCTGATGTTCGCGCTGATCCTGTTTCCGCTCTGGACATCGCTGCTGGTGCGTACCGTCATCTGGATCATCGTACTGCAGAAGAACGGCCCCGTGAATTCCACGCTGCTCGCACTGGGCATCGTCAGCGAACCCCTCGACCTCATCTACACCCGCTTTTCGCTCTACCTGGCGATGGTTCAGGTTCTGCTGCCCATGATGGTCCTCTCGGTCGTAGCCGTCATGCGGCGGGTCCCGACCACCTACATGCGCGCGGCGCTGTCGCTGGGCGCGCCGTGGCTCACGGCATGGCGCCGCGTCCAGTTGCCGTTGATCCTGCCCGGAATCCTGTCCGGCGGGGCGATCGTTTTTGTCTTCGCGCTCGGCTACTACATTACCCCGACGCTTGTCGGCGGGCCGACCGACCAGATGATCTCCAGCTACATCGCTTTCTACACAAACAACACTCTGAACTGGGGCATGGGCGCGGCGCTTTCGCTGCAACTGCTGATGATCCTCGTGCTGTTCGCGTTCCTCTTCTGGACGGCGTCCGCCCTCTTCCGCCGCAAGGCGCATGTCGCATGAGCGCCGATCGCTTCCGGAAATGGCTGATGTATGCCTATGCGGCGACGTTGCTGGCGTTCATCATCCTGCCACTGCTGATCGTGGTCCCTATGTCGCTGACATCAAGCAATTCGCTGGCGTTTCCGACGCCGGGCTGGTCGCTGCGCTGGTATGCCGAACTGTGGGTCGACCAGCGGTGGCCGAACGCGCTGTGGAACTCGGTCGTCATTGGGCTATCCACCACGGTCCTGGCCTCGCTGCTCGGCATACCGGCGGCGATCGGGCTCGCCTGGAGCGATTTTGCCGGCAAGCGCATCATCTACGCGATCATCGCCGCGCCCTTGGTGACACCGGTCGTCATCGTCGGCGTCGCTGCCTTCTCATTCTTCGCCACACTCGGACTCGTTGGCAACAAGCTATCGATCATTCTGGTGCATACGGCGATGGCCGTGCCTGTGATGCTGACGACCGTCGTCGCCAGCCTTTCGACCTTCGACCGGACGCTGCTTCGCGCGGCGGCATCGCTCGGCGCCGGCACCATGCGCACCTTCTTCAAGGTGGTGCTGCCGCTGATAGCGCCGGGCGTCATTACGGGGGCCATCATCGCCTTCATCATCTCTTTCGACGAAGTCGTCGTCGCAAGCTTCCTCTCGACGGGCGCGGAGCGAACCTTGCCTCGCATGATCTTCTCCGGCGTTCGCGAGTCCATCAGTCCTGCCATTGCGGCCGTTGCCGTGCTGCTGATCGCTTTCTCAGCGGTCCTGCTTGGTGTCATTGCCATCCTGCAGAGCCGCTCACAAACTCTCCGCGCAAAGGTCTCGGCATGAAACTCGTTCCGTCGGTGCAGCAACTCGAGACCGAGATGACGGCGTGGCGGCGGCATCTGCATGCCAATCCCGAACTCGGCTTCGAGGAGTTCGAGACGGCGTGTTTCGTGGCGGACAAACTGCGGTCGTGGGGCATCGAGACGACCGAAGGCGTCGGCCGGACAGGCGTCGTCGGCACGCTCAGGGGCAGGCTCGGCACCGGTCGCAGCCTTGGCATCCGCGCCGACATGGACGCCCTGCCGATGACCGAGGCCCGGCCGCTGCCGCATGCGTCCCGCATTCCCGGAAAGATGCATGGCTGCGGCCATGACGGTCACACGACGATGCTGCTCGGCGCAGCCTCGGCGCTTGCCCGCTCGCCTGACTTCGCCGGCACGGTACATTTCATCTTTCAGCCGGCCGAGGAGGGCCGAGGTGGGGCGGTCGCCATGCTGAACGAAGGCCTTTTCGAGCGTTTCCCCTGCGACGAAGTCTACGCGCTGCACAATTCCGAACGGCCGCTCGGCGAGATCGCCGTCCACCGCGGGACGGTGGCCGCGGCGGCCGATCGCTTCGAGATCGTCGTGCACGGAAGGGGCGGCCATGCGGCGATGCCGCATCTTGCGATCAATCCACTTCCCAGCGCCGCGCGCATCCTGCTGGCGATAGAAGCTCTGCCCGGCCGCCTGACCGATGTGCACTCTCCGGCAATCGTCACCGTTGGCAGCCTGCGCGCCGGCGAAGCCTTCAACACTATCCCCGACACTGCGTTTCTGACCGGCACCGTGCGCACCTTCGACCATAAGGTTCAAATGACGCTGGAGACAGCAATCCGCCGCATCGCGAATAACGAGGCCG
The DNA here is from genome assembly GCF_004022765.1 of Mesorhizobium sp. M6A.T.Cr.TU.014.01.1.1. NCBI lineage: Bacteria > Pseudomonadati > Pseudomonadota > Alphaproteobacteria > Hyphomicrobiales > Phyllobacteriaceae > Mesorhizobium > Mesorhizobium sp. M6A.T.Cr.TU.014.01.1.1. Next base: position 11,203 of record NZ_RZPG01000022.1, on the reverse strand, counting down.
AAGCTTTTGGCGCTAGCGTCGACATCCGCTACGAGTCGCCCTTCGCGCCGACGATCAACACTCCGGCGCAAGCCGATGCGATGATCGCGATTGCCAGCGAGGTGATGGGACCGGAACGTCTCGTCGTCGATCCGCCTCCCGAGATGGGCTCGGAAGATTTCTGCTACATGCTGCAGCAGCGGCCCGGCTGCTATTTCCTGCTCGGCCAGGCCGACGATGCGCACCAAGCCGCCGCGCATGACACCAATTACGATTTCAACGACGCTATCCTGCCCATCGGCGCGAGCCTTTGGGTCAGGCTAGTGGAGCGCCGCCTGTCCGCGGGTGGCGAATCGTGATGCAGCTGCCGGAAAAGGACATCGGCTGGCGCAGCCACTGGCTGCGGCAGGCGCTGGCGGAGGACCCGGACCTTGCGCCTCCGCTCGAAGAGGCGACGCAGGCCGACATCTGCATCGTCGGCGGCGGCTATCTCGGACTGTGGACCGCCATTCGCCTCAAGGAGCACAATCCGGGCTTCGACATTGTCATCATTGAGCGCGACATTTGTGGTGGTGGCCCGAGCGGCCGCAATTCCGGCATGGTGCTTTCGGCATGGACGAAATACAGCGCGCTTGCAGCCCTGCGCGGCGGAAACGATGCGCTTTCGATCATTAAGGCATCCGAAGCCGCAATTGGCGGCATCGAGGCTTTTTGCAAGGCCGAGGGAATCGACGGCTGGTTCGATCGTATCGGCTGGATCTGGGGCGCGACGTGCCAAGCCCAGCTTGGTGCCTGGGACGACGCGTTGAACAAGCTGGTAGCGCATGGCTACGTGCCGGCGCGGCGCGTTTCGCGCGACGAGATCGCGGCGACGACCGGCACGACGAGCCACCTCGGCGGCGCGTTCGATGCTTCGTCGGCAACCGTGCATCCGGGATTCCTGGTGCGCGGCCTGCGCCGGGCAGCGCTAAAACGCGGCGTGCGCATCTATGAAAAGTCGCCGATGACGCGGTTTTTACGAGGCGGCAAACTCAAGGTGGAAACGGCAAAAGGCACTGTGTCCTGCGGCAAGATCGTGCTTGCCCTGAATGCGTGGTCTGGCGCCATTCCGGAACTGGCCCCGGCAATCTTCAACATCTCCAGCGACGACGCCATGTCGAAACCCATTCCAGACCTTCTCGAAAAGGTCGGCTACCGCCGCGCGCCGCTGATGATCGACTCCCGCGTCTTCGTTGGTGGTTGGTCGCCGACGCGTGATGGCCGGCTATCCGTCGGCGTCAGTGGCGGCTTCATCGGCCTCGGCGGCATCGTCGACCAGCGTTTTCATGGTTTGTCGCCAAGGGTCGCCGACATGCGCCGCGCGTTGCGGGACGGTCACCCGGCGCTCGCCGAGTTTCCGCTCGAGACATCGTGGAACGGCCCGATCGATCGGACCGTCAGCGGCGTGCCGCTGTTCGGCGCCCTGCCCGCCAACCGCGACATCGTCTACGGCTACGGCTTTTCCGGCAACGGCACGACGATGGCCTATCTCGGCGGCAAGATCCTGACCAACCTGTTGACCGGCGGCGAATCCGAACTCACCCATTCAGCGCTCGTGCGCCCGGTGACGCGAGGCTTCCCTCCCGAACCATTCCGTTTCGTCGGCGCGCATTTCGTCCGTGGCGCGGTGCGGCGGCGCGACGATCTCGAACATGCCGGCCGCAAGCCGGACCTCGTGACCAGATGGCTCGCGGGACTGGCCCCGTCCGGCGTCACCCCTTCGAAAGCCAACCTCCGCGCAAGGAAAGGATGAACGATGTCCAAGGCCAAGATCTTCAAGCACAGCGAATTGACCCTGAAGCCATCGGTAACGCCGACCGGCACATCCTCGATTGCCCGCGTCATCAATGCCGAGATCAGTCGGACCATGGGCGGCGGCATCGAATATCTCGAGAACGCCTCGATCGACTGGACCGTGACCTACGACGAGGTGCTGTTCATCCACGAAGGCACCTTGACGATCGAACTGGACGACGGCCGCTATGAGTGCAATCCCGGCGACATCGTCTGGCTGCCCAACGGCACCCATCTGAAATATATCGCCACCGAACGCGCCGGCTATTTCTATTGCCTTTACCCGTTCGACTGGGCGGCGCGGCAGGGAACGATAGAACCTTAAACTGAGAGGCACTCCTTTCCAAGGGTTGGCCATTTACGGAGGTCAGCGATGGAGCAAACTGATATTCCGTGTCGGCACCACGTATCAGATTTCACCACTAGAAAGACGAACGGCAGTGAGCGAGATTTTTGATCGCCTGCCCGGCAAAAGCCATGATCGCGCTTATGTCAGGCAGGCATGACCATTGCGAAAATCGAAAATTGCGAAGTCCGATCAGACCTTAACAGGCGAATGCTGCTTGGAGCTGCCGGCCTTGCCGCACTGGCCGGGCTTGCCGCTTGCGCCACTGTCCTGTCCACCGGCGAAGGCGCCGGTGTCTCTGCTTCCGCCGCCGGCACCCTGACCAGCATTCGCGCCTCAGCCGGCCTCGGGCCGCTTGTCCCCGATCCTCAGCTCGAACAGGCAGCCCTGCAGCAGGCCGGCTATATGGCACGAGGCGGCCGCATGACCCACACCACCGGCTGGGGCAAGGGATTTGCCTCGCGCGTCAAGGGTAACGGCATCACCGGTGCGGCCGCCGAAAACATCGCCGAGGGTCGCTTCGATCAGCAGAAGCTGTTCGATATCTGGATGCATTCGGCCGGCCACCGCCGCAATATGCTCGACCCGCGCTTCACCCGCTTCGGTCTGGCCTATGTGCGGGACGGCCGCGACAGCTCGTTGCGCTACTGGAGCCTCGTTCTCGGCAAATAGGAGACGTGACCGGCACGTCGACGGCCGTCAGTCCATATGCGCGGGACCGGCGGGCGGACCAGCCTTTGGCTTGCGCAGCAGAAAAACAAACGGGATAGCAAGCAGCGTCATCATCATCAGCAGCTTGAAGTCGTTGACGTACGAGATCATCATCGCCTGGATATTGACCATGCCATCCATCCGGGAAAGCGCCGTCGGATCACCGCCCGCTGCTGCCGGCGACGCCGCCCACAGGTTGGGATTGAACGGATTAACGTAGGCCGAGAGCTCGGCATGGTTGACCTGGGTGTTGCGCACCAGCAGAACCGTCACCACCGACACGCCGATCGATGAGCCAAGATTGCGCACCAGGCTGAACAACGCCGTGGCATCGGTGCGATAGCGCACGTCGAGCGTGGCGAAGGCCACGGTCGACAGCGGCACGAATACCATGCCCATTCCCAGCCCCTGGATGACGCCGGAACTGAGGATCAGCCAGTTGTCCATCTGCGGCGAGAAGCTGGACATCGTGTGGAGCGACTGCGCGGTCAGCAAAAAGCCGATGACAACGAGGATCCTGGCATCGACCTTGTGCATGATGCGGCCGACCAGGAGCATCGCAATCATCGTGCCAACACCGCGTGGCCCCAAGACGATGCCGATTGTGAGGGTCGGATAGCCGAAGATGGTCGCCAGCATTGGCGGCAGCAGCGACATGCTCGCCAAAATGAGCACGCCCATGACGAAGATAAACGCCAGCCCGGTCACGAAATTGCGGTCGAGGAATATCTTGGGATCGATGAAGGGGTGTTCCGCCGTCACCGTGTGAATGATGAACACCCAGAAGCCGGTCAGCGAAAGACCGAGCTCGATCCAGATCTCGACCGAGGAAAACCAGTCGACCTCGCCGCCGCGATCCAGCATCAGCTGCAGCGCTCCGACGCCGAGCGAGAGCATGGCGAAGCCGAAGAAATCGAAGCTGCGTATCCGCCTTGCAACGGCCGGCAAGTAGGCGGCCATGCCAAGGAAGGCGATGATGCCGACCGGCAGGTTGATGAAGAACACCCAGCGCCAGTTGAAATTCTCGGTCAGCCAGCCACCGAGCGTCGGGCCCAGGATCGGCCCCAGCATGATGCCGGCGCCCCAGATGGCCATGGCCTGGCCGTGGCGCTCCTTCGGGTTGATGTCGAGCAGGAAGGTCTGTGACAGCGGCACGATTGCCGCGCCGAACACGCCCTGCATCAACCGGAAGAACACCATGGTCTCCAGGCTCCAGGCGATGCCGCACAGCATGGAGAATATGGTGAAGCCGACCACCGACGTCAGGAACAGCTCCTTGCGACCGAAGCGGTCGGCCAGCCAGCCGGTCACCGGCGTCATGATTGCCGCGGCAACGATGTAGGAGGTCAGCACCCAGTTGATGTTGTCGGGGGACGCGCCGAGATCGCCGGTCATGGTCGGCAGCGCGACGTTGGCGATCGTGGTGTCGAGCGCCTGCATGATCGTCGCCAGCATGAGCGCAACGGTGATCAGGCCGCGGTGCGGCACTTCGCGAAAGGGTTCTGGCGTGCTCATGATGTGGAACTTCCGGCAGGTAACAAAAAAATGTACACTAGAGCGACGTGCGTCCATTTGGACGCACAAAGTACGCTCTAGTACTTTGAGTCAGCGCATCGTGCTTTCCGAAAATCGATTCCGATTTTCGGGCCGATGCGCGAGGTTTCCGGGCGGCGCGGCCTTCCGTATGGAGAGACCCTCATCGCGGTGGGACGCGACTATCGATGTGGGGGTTACATCGACCGAGCGTCTCGATAAAACGGCGCCTGCCGCCCGGAAACCTGAGAACCGAAAGGGGTCTGCGTCGCGTTGTTCAGGCTTCGCTCAGGCCGCAACGCAGCCCGGTCCAAACCCCAACCCCTGGTGCATCTCCCGTCGGACCAATCCTGTCAGCTGCGTTCCTCTCCGTGCGCTGCCTGCATTCTACTTGTTGCGTCTCAGACCTCATCGTCCAATGGAACGAGGCGGTCTATTGCGCCTCACTCGCCGTGGCGTGGCCGAAGATGCTGGGAAGCCCGCGGGAAACGCCGGTGTCCACCGTGACGGTCGCGCTCATGCCGGTGCGCAGCGCCATCTTGGCGTCGGCATCGGCCAGTTCCAGGCGCACCGGAATGCGCTGGGTGACTTTGACCCAATTGCCGGTGGCGTTCTGGGCGGGCAACAGCGAGAACTCGGCTCCCGTGCCGGCGCCGATCGCCTTGACCGTGGCCTCGAACGTCTTGCCCGGATAGGTGTCGACCACGATTTCGGCCTTCTGGCCCGGCTTCATGTGGGTGAGCTGCGTTTCCTTGAAATTGGCATCGATCCAGGTGTCGCCGGTCTCGACCAGCGAAAACAGCGGCGTGCCAGAGCCGACATACTGGCCGACCTTGAACGAGGCAGCCTGGCTGACGATGCCGTCAGCCGGCGCCCTGACAGTGGTCTGCGCCAAATCGTAGGCAGCCTTGTCGCGCGCGGCGAGCGCCGCCATCACGGTCGGATGCTTATCGGTCTCGATATCGGGATTGCCGCCAAGGCCCGCCTTGGCGCTGAGGATGCCCTGCTCGGCCACGGCCAGTTGCTGCTTGGCTTTGTCGAGATCGTTCCTGGCCTCGTCGAGCGAGGACTTGGCATTGATGCCCTTGCGGGCAAGGTCGGCGGCTCGGTCGTATTGCGACTGCGCGTAGTCGACCTGGCTGGCGTCGGACTTCTCCTGCGCCAGCGCCTGGCTGTAGGCCGCACGCAGCTGCTCGACATTGAGGCGCGCGCCGGCCACCGCCGCGTCGGCCTGGGCCAATGCGATCCGGTAGGGCTCGGGATCGATGGCGAACAGCACGTCGCCCTGCTTGACTGACTGGTTGTCGAAAATATCGACCTGAACGATGCGACCCGCCGTATCGGCGGCTATCGAGACCTTGGCCTGCTGCAGATTGGCGTTTTCGGTCTCCTGGTAGCGGCCGCCGGTCACCCAGACGTAGCTGCCGCCGGCGATCAGTGCCACGGGGAGCGCAAACATCAATAGGAAGCGGCCGACACGGCGCTTCTTCTTCGGCACCACCGGCGCCGGTGCTAGCTGCGGAGCGACCGCCACCGGAGCCGCCGCCGGCTGCGCCGGAGCTTCCACCTCCAGCTTGGTTGCATTCTCATCTACCTTGGCTACCGCGTTCATGCTGCTGCGCCTTCTGCACCTTTGACTTTTTCGCCGGACGCCGTCTCGCCGTCCGCCAGGTTCTTGGCCATTGCCTCCAGACCCTTGATCAGGATGCGGCGATCTTCGAGCGACACGCCGGTAAGCGATTCCTCATAGACTTCGCCAGCAAGGCTCTTGATCTCTGCGTAGGCCTCGCTCGCTTTGGCGGTCGGGAAGATCATGCGGACGCGGCGGTCGGTGGCGTCGGAACGGCGCTCGATCCAGCCGCTCTCCTCCATGCGGTCGACCAGGCGCGACACGCTGATCGGCTCGATCTCGAGAAGCTCGGCGAGCCGCGCTTGCGTGATGCCTTCTTCCTTGGCGACGCGGACCATAAGCCGCCATTGCGCCGAGGAAAGGCCGAGCCCGCTGGCCTTCGCCTCGAAGCGCTTGCGCATCAGGCGCTGCACGTCGTGGATCAAAAAGCCCAATCTATCGATGCCGTCGGAAACCATGAGCGGCATATATTATAAGCGTGCTTACTATTCAAGATGCGGCATTATGCCAGAAGCCGGCAAGTGTGGATGGCAGTCACATCAGGAACGATTGCGAATGAGCATCGTGACCACGAAAAAAGCGCCGACCGAGCTGGTGATGATGCCGATCGGCAGTTCCTGCGGCGGCAGCAGCGTGCGGGCGAGAAGGTCGCTTGCCAGCAACAGCACCGCTCCAAAGAGGGCGCAGCTTGCAATCAGGCGCAGGTGCAACGGGCCGGCCAGGGGCCGGGACAGATGCGGGATCATCAGACCGACGAAACCTATGACGCCTACCACCGAGACGAGGATCGCCGTCGAGAAAGCGGCGACGAGAAATGTCGTCCTGCGCATCCGCGCAACCGGCACGCCGAGGCTTTCGGCGGCGTTTTCGCCGGCCAGGAAAGCGTCGAGCCGACGGTGGTTCCAAAGTCCGAAGACAAGGATGGTGCCTGCGCCCAGAGCAGCCAGTCCGACATTGTCCCACCGCGCCAGCCCGAGCCCGCCCATCGTCCAGAACAGCACCGAGTGGGCGGCGCGCTGGTCACCGGCAAAGACGAGATAGTTGGTCAAGGCGGTGAACATGAACGATACGGCAAGCCCGGCCAATATCAGCCGTTCGGGGCCTTGCCCCCTCACCCGCGAAACCAGCAACAGCACGATGCCGGCGGCCAAAATGCCGCCGGTGAAGGCAGCGACCGGCAACGTCCAGATGCCGAAATGGTCGCCAAAAATGGTGATAACGGAAACCGCGCCGGCCGCGGCACCGGACGACAGGCCGAACAGGAACGGATCGGCGAGGTCGTTGCGCGTTACCGTCTGCAGCAGCGCGCCGATGACGCCCAGCCCGGCGCCGACACAGATGGCCATGATCGTGCGCGGCAGCCTGAGATCGACAACGATTTTGCCGACCGGACCGGGCACGATGTCTCCGTCCAGTCCGGCCGCATGTCCGAGCGCGGCAACCACGTCGCTCAACGCTATGACCGTCGCTCCATAGGCGATCGACAGCAGTGCAAGAGTGGCAATCGCCACTGCTCCTGCTATCATTGCCAATTCGAACGCCCTGCGGCGCAAGCTCAGAAAGCTTCCGGGTGCATCGCCCTGGCGATCTTGCCGATCGCCTCGATGTTGGCTGGCCCGGGCGTCAGCTCGGCATAGCGCAGCGCGACGAAGCGCTCATTCCTGACCGCGTCGGTTTCCTTCATCGCCGGATGAACTTTGAGGAAATCGAGCAGTTTCCTGTAGCCGCCACCGTCCTGGTAATCGAGCAGGATCAGGAACTGCGGATTGCGGGAGGCGACCGTTTCCCAATCCGTATTGCCCCAGCTCGTCTGCATGTCGGCCATGATGTTGTCGCCGCCGGCAGCGGCGATCATGGCGCTGGGGATCGCGAACTTGCCTGATGTGAAGGGTTTGTCTTCGCCGGAGTCGTAAAGAAATACGCGCGTTCCCTTGTGGTCGCCAACCTTCGCCGTGATATCGGCGAGTTGCGCTTTCCAGTCCGAAACAAGTTTTTTCGCCTCGGCTTCCTTGTCGAAAATCCTGCCCAGCTTTTCGATGTCGTCGTAGAGCAGGTCCATTGAGGCGGCGGGGCGGTTGTTGTCGAGATGGACGCAGCTTTCCGTCAGCACCAGCGTCTTGATACCGTGCGGGACCAGCGTATCGGGCGTCACCTCGCCGCCCGGCTTCATGCCGTAGTACCAGCCGGCGAAGAAGAAATCGGGCTCGACGGCGACGAGGTTTTCAATTGTCGGATACTTTGGCGCGAGTTCCGGGATCGAGCCCTGCTCGGCCTTGAATTCCGGACCGACCTTGTACCATCCGGTGATGCCGGTCAGGCCGACGATCGACGGTTGCAGCCCCAGCGCGAAGGCCATCTCGGCCATGTTCATATCCTGGATGACGGCGCGCTTCGGCGCGGCGTCGAACGTCAGCGGCGTGCCGCAGCTGTCAACAGTTACCGGAAAAGCAAAGGCGGTCACCGGGAAAGCGAGGGAGGCGAAAGACAATGCGAGGCGTTTCACGAATATTGCTCCTTGGTCAAATCGGAATGTGAAGAGGCACGGTTCGGAACGTCGAATACCGTGAGTTCGCGGTCTTCGGTGGGATGGCGCAGCCGAAGCACGTCGACGCCGAAAATCTGGCGGATCAACTGCTTGGTCAGCGCCTCGCGCGGACCGGCGAGTGCCTGCAGGCGGGCCTCGTTCATCACCGCGACCCTGGTGGCAAATGGTGTGACCAGCGACAGATCATGAAGCACCGCCACGACGGTCATGCCAAACTGCGATACGAGTTCGAGAAGCTCGCTGCGGGCGCGCGGATCGAGATGATTGGTCGGTTCATCGAGGAACAGGATCTTAGGCTCCTGGGCGATGGCGCGTGCCAGCTGGGCGCGTTGCCGCTCGCCACCGGACAGCGAGCCGATCGTGCGGCCGAGCAGCGGCAGCAGGCCGGTTCTGCGAAGCGCTTCGACGACGATGTCGCGTTGCTCGCTCCTCCGTCGCAAGCCGGCATGCGGGACGCGGCCAAGCTCGACGTAGTCGATCACGGCAAGCCGCGGATCAGGCTGATCGGTCTGGCCGACGACAGCCATGTGCAGCGCCCGCTCGGCGGCCGAAAACGTCTCCAGCCGGCGTCCGGAAAATCTCACATCTCCCGCGCTTGGCCGCAGGGTGCCGCATAGCATGCGCAACAGCGTCGTCTTGCCGGCGCCGTTGGGACCGATGATTGCGAGGCGATCGCCCGCCGCCACCGAAAGGCTGACCGCGCTGACCAGGCATTGGCCATTCGCCGTCGCGCTCAGCTCACGCGCTTCAAGAAGAGGCTGGGAGGCGTCCAACTTACCGTCACTTTCTCAATGGCGACGGAAGGAAGCTGGACGGACCGGCCGACAAGACCGATGCCCACGTCTCCTCCCGGCACACCCCGTCCGGTCAACTCATGCTGATGGCAGGTCTCCTGGCTCGCGGGTCTTTGCGCCATCCTGCCTTCCCAGCCTTGCCGGCCAGTGGCATTTCGGATTTTGCTCGCCGCTTACAGTTGCGGGGGCAGCCACGGCCTCGATCCGAAGATCTCACCGTGTTCCCTTTTCACCCCTTGCCTTTCGACTCGGGGACCATCACTCAGCCACCCTAGTTTTCCGCCAATCACAGCGCAATAAATTTCCAGGGTTGGAACAGCCGATGGAGCAAAGGGTCTTATCAGTAGGGGCCATATGAATCTCGTTATGTAATAACGTTACTATGTAAAAGACGTTGCTTGCTCCTGTCAAGCTCTTTCGACCGACGCCTTCGACTTGCCGGCCGCCGTTGCTCGCGATTTGCGCAGTGCGCAATTTCGATCAAACTGCCTCCACCAGGAAACGGCACGATGACCTGCCGACGCGAAGACCCGAGACCATAGCAAGGAGCCATATGAACCCGACCGAGAAAGCGCTGTGGTTCGTCGAAAGCCATCTGCCGGAAGCGATCTCTCTCGAAGATGTCGCCAACAGCAGCGGTGTTTCGCGCTTTCACGTGACGCGGGCCTTTGGGGCTGCGACCGGCCGTTCGGTGATGGGCTACATGCGTTCGCGCCGGCTGACCGAAGCGGCGCGCAAGCTCGCCGCCGGCGCACCCGACATTCTCTCGCTCGCGCTCGACACCGGCTACGCTTCGCATGAGGCCTTCACCCGTGCCTTCCGCGACCAATTCGGCACCACGCCGGAACTGGTGCGCGCGCAAGGCTCGCTCGACAATCTCGCTCTCGTGGAGCCGATCCTGATGAACCAGTCTTTCCTCACCGATCTCGACCCGCCGCGTTTTGAGACCAGCCGGCCGTTTCTCATCGCCGGTCTCGGCGAACGCTACAGCTGCGAAACCAGCGCCGGCATCCCGATGCAATGGCAGCGGTTCGGCCCGTATATCGGCAATATTCCAGGCGAGATCGGCGACGTCGCCTATGGCGTCTGCGTCAACGGCGACGACACCGGCAATTTCGACTACATCGCCGGCGTCGAGGTGTCCGATTTTTCGGACCTGCCGAGGGAGTTTTCGCGCGTGCGCGTGCCGGCGCAGAAATACGCCGTGTTCGCCCATCGTGACCACATCTCGACCATCCGCCGCACGGTCAACACGATCTGGAACAAATGGCTGCCGGCCTCCGGGCACGAGATCGCCGATGTGCCCGAATTCGAGCGCTACGGCCCCGAATTCGATCCACGCAGCGGCAATGGCGGGCTGGAAATCTGGATACCGGTGAAGGGGTGAAGCGCGGCCAGCCAAGGGCAATTGCTTCAGACAAATGATGCTTCCAGCTTGTGTTGGAGATCATTGTCGAGGCGCGCTCCGCCCGGTTTTTGCCTTCTCCCCTTGTGGGAGAAGGTGTCGCCGAAGGCGACGGATGAGGGGTGCTCCAGCCTGGCGCCGATGGCGTTCCGTCCAGCACCCCTCAACCGTCTCGGCGCTGCGCGCCGATCCACCTTCTCCCACAAGGAGGGCTTTGCACGGGGAGCGAAGTGGATTTCGGTGGTCAGTGAGGGCCTTTTTGAAGGCCGGCAGAGCGGTTTTCCGCGGCCCTTGCGGGGCCTTTGTCGGTTTAGGCAGCCATCCTGCCGGATTGTGGACGCACTCCTCCCTCATGTCCGCCTCTCATCGGGTGGATAGAGGACGCCAATCATGGTGCGCAGATTGTAAGCGCAGGCGGCCAGTATGC